>QOPC01000003.1 GCA_003331545.1 SAR86 cluster bacterium | reverse complement strand
GAACTGCCAATAAATGCAGTAATAGATTCCTCTGAAATTATATTTTCAATTTGATAGAAAGCTACTTCAATATCATTATCCAAATCAGGAATTAGGATTTTTGTTTTTTTTGTTTTTTTTTCAATAAATGATTTAGTCAGATCAGCCTTAGTTGAATCTGCTGAGGAAGCAAATCCATGCAGATATAAAATTTTAGTCATTCAATAAAGTAATCTCTTTTGCATCAATAGCTCCATTCAAAAAAATTATCTCTAACCATTCAGTTAGAATTCTATTTTGTTGATATTTTTCATCTTGGGATTGTGAAAAAGGAGAAGTGACAAAAAATGGCACAGGTTTCTCTTGTTGATATGAAATCACCTCTGCTAATTGCGCATCAATGTAAATATTAATTCTTAATAAAAAATTCACGAATGGATCGTCTGAATTTTTTAATTTTGCCTCGACTGACAGAGTGTGAGAAGTTCTTGAGATAATTAAAAATTCAGCTTCAATCTCATTATTGGAATGAAGAATTTCAAAAGCGTATCTATCCTTTTGAAAATTGCCTAGTATTTTTTTTAGTCTAGTAAAATTTGCACTACAGGTAGTTAAATGATTTTTTGTTTTCAAAGTCTTATACATTCATTCAATCTTATTATTTTTGTTAAATGGTGTATATGTTTTACAGGCCTCAATGTAATTTTCTATTTGAAGTTTCTCTGATTCACAGAAGCTTTTAATTGCATCCCTTAAATCTTCTTTTAAAAAATAGTGAAACGATGTGCTCAATTGTGGTTGAAAACCACGCCTAATTTTATGCTCACCTTGTACTCCTGGATCAAAGAATTTCAAATTATTTTTGATGCAATATTCTATCCCTTGATAATAGCAACATTCAAAGTGAAGATTTTTAACATTTTTTGTCGCTCCCCAATGCCTTCCATATAATGTATTTTCTCCCTCAAAACAAAGCGAAGCTCCAATAGCTTCCCCATTGTATTCAGCAAAAAATATTATTGGTTTAACTAACTGATTTGCGGTATTTAATATTTTAAAAAATTCTTTATTTAGATACGGATTTTGAGCTCTTTCGTAATAAGTTTTTTGATAGAATTTATAAAATATATCCCAGTCTTCCAATGTAATTTCATCATATTTCTTACATTTAAATTCTATTTCCATAGAAGAAATACTTTTTCTCTCCTTGCGAATTGTAGCTCTTTGTCGGGAGGTAAAAATTGATAAAAAATCATCAAAATCTTTAAAATTATTATTGATCCATGTAAAGCGATAGTTAAACCTTTCAACGAAATTTCTTTCACGAAAAATAGCCGCTCCTTCTTTGTTTGGAAAAAGTATGTGCCAAGATTCTACTTCTTCCTCTTTCATTTTATTTATCACGGCATCAATTAACTTAAATTTTTCATGCCTTGTTTCAGCAAAAATTCTATCTCCTTCACATGGAGTGAATGGAATGGCTGTTAAAAACTTTGGATAGTATTTTCTTCCCGTTCTTTGTAATGCGTTTGCCCACTGTTGATCAAATATAAATTCTCCATAGCTATTCAATTTTTTATAAAGAGGTATAAAGCTCAAAAGTTTCTCATTCTTTGTTTCTCCTAGATGATCTGGAATCCATCCTGATTCTTCAGATGCACAATTACTTTCTTCCATTGCTCGCAAGTAAGAAAAATTTTCGAATGGATTACGGGCTTCGATTGAGAATTGCTTGTCTCTTAGATCAATTTTTTGAATTTTTGATGACATCAAATGAACGAATAACAAATTAACGATAGAACTAATAAATATAATGAAGCCCAATGATTATTTTTAAATGCTAAAAAAAATTCTTTTTTAGATGCAAGGTGATGCTGATAAAAATAAAAACCAGTGAAAAAAAATATTCCTGCAAACCACAAAAAATTTAGTTTTGCTTTCCATCCAACTATAACCAATAAGGCAATTGCTAGACATTGAAAAATAGTAATTAAAAATAATGTTTTGGATCCCCACCAAATTGGAGTTGAGTTAATTCCTATCTTTTTATCATCTTCAAGATCACATAAACCATAAAATGAATCAAAGGCAACTGTCATTGCTGCAAGAGAAAAATAGAGAGGAATCATAGTTGGATTATTTAATTCATTGGATATTGCGTAAACAATTATGGTTGGATTAAAAGTTAGACCTAGGAAAAGTTGGGGTCCAATAAAAAATCTTTTGGTTAGCGGATATAAAATTATCAATAAACCAAAAAGAATGCTAACAAAAATGGTGTTTGCATTAGTAAAACTTAACAAAAATAAGCTTAAAATCCCTAAAAATCCAAAAATACACCAACTTTCTAGTATTGATAATCTATTACTAGGAATTGGCCTCATTTTTGTTCTTTCAACCTCGCCATCCAAGTCTTTATCCCATATATCGTTGATTACACAGCCAATAGACCTAATTAGGACGCTTCCAAAAATAACTATAAATACGTGTTGATAGCTTAAACTGCCACCAGAACTAATTACAAGTGCTAATAATGCTGGCCACATTAAAAGATATATGCCTATTGGCTTATCCAGTCTCATCAATTCTGCAATAGCCAGCATCTTGCTCATTAGAATAAGAAGACCTCCATAATGCTCAATGGGAAGCCTTTAACTTGATATTGAGTTCTGCGTCCCCAGATGATTTCGTTACTATCATTTTGAAACTCAGCAAATTCTCGATAGGTTTTTATAAATAGATCACTTTCAAAAATTAGATCTCCGAGAGGCTTTGATCCAATTGATCCTAAACCAGGGTATCCTTCTGTTGATACTGGTTTTGGAATTATGCTTCTTGCAAAAACTAACGGTACTGAATTGCCATATAACATTACTTCTCTGATACGAACTTCTTCAGGAATAATATTCAATGCCTTATATTCTTCTTCCTGCGCATTGCCGATGTCATCCTGCAGTATCTCAAGCTTAAAATTGGTTTTAGAAGAAATTCTTTTTGTAATTGACCCTTCTTCATTGAGCCAGCTCAGAATTTTTTTATTATCAGTTTGACTCAATAAATCTGATTGATTAAGCCATTTGTTAATTCTTTTCGGTTGCATGAATTAGATCTTTAAAATCTGATATTATAGCCTGCTTAATTTTTATTAAATGAGACTTTTTGGACTCAAATCAACTAAGTGAAACATAATGGAATATAAAAAATGGGAATGCATCGTATGTGGTCTGATATATGATGAAGAATTGGGCTGGCCGGATGATGGTATTCCGCCAGGCACTGCATGGGACGATGTCCCTGATGACTGGTTATGCCCAGATTGTGGTGTTGGCAAGGAAGATTTTGAAATGGAAGAGATTTAATGATCGATGCTCCAAAAAACCTAACCAAAAATATACTCATTGGTCTTATTTTAGGTTTTGTTGTTGGCTCTCTTCTTTTTTATACCGACTTTGTTCCGAGTTCCGCAGATGATTTCGTAGAAAAATATATCTTTCAGCTGGGCGGGGACATATTTATGAATCTCCTCAAACTTTTGGTAGTCCCGTTGGTCTTTTTTTCTCTGGTAACAGGCATATCTTCATTGGGTAGCTCACAATCTTTAGGAAAGCTGACTTTTAAAACTGTTGGTTTTTATCTTTTAACAACAGGCATAGCTGTTTCCCTTGCTTTGATTGCTGGATCTATCTTTCAACCAGGATCAAACTATTCATCTGACATAGTCATGGCGGCTCCAACTTCTCTTCCTCAAGGCCAAGGAATATACTCAACCATTGTTGGGATTTTCCCTTCAAACATTATTCAAGCCATGGCAGAAAATCAGATGCTTGCTATAGTTTTTTTTAGCATTTTATTTGGCTTAGCTTTAAATAAAACGAATCACTTGACTGGTAACTTAAGCGAATCATTTGCCAAATTAAATACGGTATTTTTGCAGCTTATAGTCATGATAATGAGCTTTGCACCTTTGGGTGTATTTTGCCTAATCGGAAAATTTGTTATTGCTGATGGGCTTGATATATTTCAGGATGTTTTAGCATATGTTGTATTGCTTATTGCTCTTTTATTATTTCATGCAGCTTTTACTTACTCTTTATTTTTGAAGTTTGTGGGCGGTTTAAACCCATTAATTTTTTATAGAAAAATGAAAGATGTTGCGTTGTTTGCGTTTTCTACTTCTTCGAGCGCAGCAACAATTCCTGTAACCCTTAAAACAGTAAATCAAGATTTAGGTGTTAATCAGAACGTTGCTTCATTCGTAGTGCCAGTTGGAGCTACTATCAACATGGATGGAACGGCTATTATGCAAGGGTTGGCAACAGTATTTATTGCTCAGATGTCTGGTATTGATTTAACACTGTTTCAATATGTTCAAGTAGTGCTTCTTGCAGTAGCTACATCAATAGGCACCGCCGCTGTCCCGTCGGCAGGAACCATTACTTTAATTATAATTTTGCAACAATTTAATTTACCGCTCGAGGCAATAGGAATCATTCTTGCTGTCGATAGAGTATTAGATATGCTCAGAACATCAGTAAATGTTACCGGTGACGCCGCAATTGCATGTATAGTTGCCAAAACAGAGAATCAATTGGATGAAAATATTTTCAATTCAAAGGCTTGATTACTAATTAAATAAAATTTTATTTGATAGAATCTAACCCTTGTTTATAGGAGAGAAAGGATGAATATATTAATTGCACCTGCATTGGGTGTTGTCGGGTTACTTGCAGCTTTAGTGGTGTTTAGTTTGGTCATGCGTTATTCGGATGGTACAGACCAGGTTAAAAAGATAGGGGATGAAATTCATAAAGGTGCTATGAAGTTTATGAAGACTGAATATACCTACTTACTAATATTTGTTTTGGTTTTAGTTGTTTTGGTTGCAAGGTTTCTTTCCATTCAATCAGCTATTGCTGTTGTTGTTGGAGCTGCATGTTCTTCTTTAGCAGGATTCATTGGGATGTATGCTGCTACAAAAGCAAATGTCAGAACGGCAACTGCTGCTCAGCAAGATGGCGCTGCTGCTGCTTTAAGCGTTTCATTTTATGGTGGCTCAGTAATGGGATTATGCGTCGCATCTCTTGGTTTAATTGGATTAGGCGGCCTCTTTTATTTTTTTAGCGAAACTCATGTTCATGCCCTAGAAGGCTTTGGAATGGGAGCTTCAGTTGTAGCATTATTTTCTCGTGTTGGTGGGGGCATCTTTACTAAGAGTGCTGATGTTGGTGCAGACTTAGTGGGCAAGATTGAAGCAGGAATTCCTGAGGATGATCCAAGAAATCCTGGAGTTATTGCAGATAATGTTGGCGATAACGTTGGTGACGTAGCAGGAATGGGATCGGATATTTTTGAATCTTATTGCGGATCAATGATTGCATCCATCGCCATAGCCTATACTTTAGGCTCTAAAGAAATGATGATGTTTCCATTGGCTTTAACTTCAATTGGCTTAATAGCCTCTATCATTGGAATCATAATTGTTAAATTGCAGTCTGCTAAGGCACCTGCAAGTGCATTAAGATCAGGAACCCTTTTAGCTCCAGCAATATTTATTGTTATGGCTTACTTCTTAACTAACAGCATGGTAGGCGTTTCGATGAATGTATGGTGGGCTGTAGTTTGTGGTGCAGTTGGTGGGGTCCTAATTGGCTTAATCACTGAATACTATACAGGTGGTAACCCTGTTAAAAAGATTGCTGAATCAGGTGAAACCGGTTCTGCAACAGTTATGATTTCTGGCCTTTCAGTTGGAATGCAATCTGTTGTAATTCCAATTTTAGTTTTAGCAACAATTATTTTAATTTCTACGACTCTTTCAGGAGTTTATGGAGTGGGCATTGCTGCGGTGGGCATGCTGTCAACAGTTGGAATCACTATGGCAATTGATGCGTATGGTCCAGTCGCAGATAACGCTGGTGGAATTGCTGAAATGGCTGGTATGGGAGAGGATGTAAGAGAGATCACAGATTCTTTAGATGAGTTAGGAAATACAACAGCAGCTATTGGAAAGGGATTCGCAATTGGAGCTGCAGCTTTAGCAGCACTTGCAATCATTTCTGCATTCTCTGCAGTTGTAAGCCTTAATTTTGGTGATGCGTTCACCTTATCTTTAGGACAGCCAATTGTCTTGGTAGGAATGTTTATAGGAATTTGTATTCCTTTCTTAATTTCTTCAATCACCATGACAGCTGTTGGAGATGCTGCATTTGAGATGATTAATGAAATTCGAAGACAGTTCAGAGAAATTTCCGGCTTAATGGAAGGCACTGCTGATCCTGATTCAGAAAAATGTGTTGAAATAGCAACTAAAGCAGCTTTAAAGAAAATGATGCTACCTGGCATTATTGCTGTGGCAATGCCAGCAGTTGTTGGATTTGGTCTAGGGGCAATGGCATTAGGCGGAATGTTGGCTGGTGGATTATTAGGTTGTGTTGCATTGGCTTTATTTATGGCAAATGCAGGCGGTGCTTGGGATAATGCAAAGAAATATGTTGAAAAGGGCAACCTTGGTGGTAAAGGCTCTGACACTCATGCAGCAGTTGTTGTTGGAGATACTGTTGGAGATCCGTTCAAGGATACTTCAGGTCCGGCAATGAATATCCTCATTAACGTTATGGCAATTGTGAGTCTAGTGATAGCTCCTTTATTATCATTAAATGGGATGCTTTAGGTTTCATCTTAAACTATACATCTATAAAAAAGCCCATTATATTTGGGCTTTTTTTTCTCATGCTTATGTTCAAAAAATTATTTTGGTAGTATTTAGGGAAGTATGAGTAACTCTATTTTTCTAAAAGATGGAACAGCCCAGGGAGTAGCCAAACAACGTTTGATAGAAACCCTGGCTACATCTAACGAACGAATCATCAATGATCCCTATGCAGAAAGATTTGTAAAAGGTGCAGGCATCGTCAAACTTATGGGCCATAAGCTCAACGTTTGGTTAACTCAAAAGCTTGTTCCTGGTTTTCATGAGCATCTAATTTCACGAACGCGTTTTATTGATAATTTAGTTGAAACGAGTTCTTCAAATGGAGTTGAGCAATATGTGATCTTGGGAGCAGGATATGACTCCCGCGCTCATAGACTAGAACTTCCTCCCTCAGTTAGAATCTTTGAAGTAGATCAGCCTGAAGTCCAAGCTAGAAAGCGCTCTAAACTTCCCTCAAAATTAGCTAATTCAAAAAATGTAACTTATTTAACAGTTGATTTCACCCATCAGTCTTTAGCTAAACAACTCATAGAATCAGGATTTGATGATAGCAAACCTTCGATCTTCACACTCGAGGGAGTATCACAGTACATCACTAAAGAGGCTGTCAAATCAACGATCAAAGAAATAGCGATGCTTACTCAAAAAGTAAGCTCAATTTTTTTTATATCTTATGTCGACGAACTTCTAAATAAAAATCCTGAGGCCTGTTTTGGTAAGGATTACCCTAGAGCTGCAAAACGAGCTAAATTAATTACAAATTTATCTGCAAAAGCAGGCGAGCCTTGGATATCATTTTATAGTTCTGACGAAATTAAAAGCTTGTTTTCACAAAATGGCTACTCAATAAAAAAAAATGTGACATTCAATGATCTTAACTCTTTGTATTTTGCACCAGTTGGAAGAGCCTTGCCTCAAAACCAAATATTTAATCTAGAACATTTTGTTGTAGCAGAAACTCAGGACCACTCTTAGTTTTTAGTAAGGGGCTAGTTTATGGATAAAAGAAGAGGGCATATTTCTTAAGTTATATATTTTTTACCCCCGAGCAATGGTCTCTGGCAGTTTGTTTAAGATTACATATAATAAATTATTAATTCTATTGGAGATATAAAATGAATAAATACTTTGTTTTAGGGTTTGCGTTACTATTTTGTAACATATCACAAGCAGCTGTATACATGATTGATTTCAAATGCAATCAAGAGGCATATAAAGTTTTTGCTACCATGACGTTAGAGGAACTTGATGGTGAATTCCTAGAGGGCTCTAAAAAGCTTGCTAGATATCATGACCTCACGACTGGCAACGGGATTGTTATAGTTGAGGCTGATGATCCGACTCTTGTAATTGAATTCGCTAATGGATGGAGCGAAGTGTGCGAATCTGCAATAGTCCCTGTAGTAGATGATAAAAAAGCAATGGAGATTTTGACCAGATAACTAAGCGTCAGCAAAGGCTATAGAGCCTGAGATCCATCTTTCTATTAACTGATTGGCAAGCTCAGGCTCCTCATTACATATTAATTCTGCAACTTTTTTGGTTTCCATTAGATACTGACTGTCTCTGATTAAATTGGTATATTTCATTGGTACAATGCCTGTTTGTTGAGCGCCCATTATCTCCCCAGGACCTCTAATCACTAGATCTTCTTCAGCAATTTTAAAACCATCTTGAGAGCTCACTAACACTTGTAGTCTTTGTGATGAGATATCTTGAATCTTATCTTTGTGCAAAAGAATGCAAAAGCTTTCTTTGGTTCCTCTGCCTATTCTTCCTCTTAATTGATGAAGTTGAGCCAAACCAAATCTTTCTGCATTTTCAATGACCATGATATCTGCATCAGGGATATCGACTCCGACTTCAACAACGGTTGTGGATACTAAGATTGAAGTTTTGGAATCCTTGAAAGCTTGAATTTGCTCTTGTTTTTTATTTGCTGATAGCTTGCCATGGAGGCAACCAACTTTATCTTGACTAAAATGTTCAGATAATTCCTCGTAGGTTTCCATGACGGCATTTAAATCTAGGTTTTCAGATTCTTCAATCAACGGGCATATCCAATACACTTTGCTGCCTTGTCTTGTTGCAGCCAATATTCTTTCAATAAGCTTATCTTTGCTACTGAGCGGTAAACAGGATGTTTGAATTGGTTTTCTTCCAGGAGGCAGCTCATCGATCACAGAAACATCCATGTTTGCATAAACGCTCATAGATAGCGTTCTTGGAATAGGAGTTGCCGTTAATGTAAGTTGATGAGGTGCTGCTGTCTCAGAGTCATTTTTTTTCCTCAAAGCTAGTCGCTGATTCACCCCAAACCTGTGCTGTTCATCAATGATAATGAGAGCAAGATTAGAAAACCCCACACTCTTTTGAAATAAAGCATGGGTTCCAACCAATAATTTGATCTTACTATCTTTAAGATCTTGTAAGATTTTTTTTCTTTGACTTGCCGAGGTACTCCCTGTTAGCAAAGCAACTTTTCTAGCTTGTTTATTAAAAAAAGATTTTAAGCTAATAAAATGTTGCTCTGCTAGCAGTGTTGTAGGCGCCATAAAAGCAACCTGAAAAGATGAATCAAGGGCTAATGCGGCAGCTAATGCACCGACAACTGTTTTTCCTGACCCAACATCTCCTTGAACCAATCTCATCATAGGAACTACCTGAGATAGATCCTCTTTAATTTCATTTACAACTTTTGTTTGAGCTTTGGTTAACTCAAATGGAAAATTTGATTTTACTTCTCTTGTCCATTCACCCTCTTTTGAAAGAGAATAGGCTTGATGTCTTTTTTGCTTGCGCTTTAAAAATGCCATGCCAGCCTGAAAGGCAATCATTTCTTCTTTTAACAATCTTACTCTAGCCGGATGTGAACCTCCGGGAAGCATCTCTTCAATATCTATTCCGGCATCAGGATTATGGATGATCTCTAGAGCATCAATAATTTTCATGTTTAAAGATGAGTCATATTTTTCCACATCGAGAAAGTCTTCTGCAAAATCTAGCTTTGAAATAGCAGCATGAATAAAGCCTCTTATTTTTTTTTGACCTATGCCTTTTGGCACCCTATATACGGGAGTAAGTTTTTCATCTTTTAATTCGTGATCACTAGCTACTAATTCATATTCCGGATGTATCATCTCTAATCCGTATCTACTGAGGCTTACTTTTCCATAACACAAAAGCTCAGTTCCAGCTTTGAGTTGCCTTGTTTGGGCAGGATGGAAATAAAAAAAGCGAATATTAATATTAGAGGATGAATCAGTAGATTTAAGAACCATCATCTTTCTGGGCCTATAGAGCGATTGAGCAGTCAGGATTTTCACTCTAATTAATTTTTCATCGCCTGGCTGGAGGTTAATTATTTGGGTAGTTTTTGTCCTATCCTGATATCCAAAAGGCAGATGAAAGCAGAGATCTCTTAAGTTAAAAATTCCAATAAGGTTAAGTTTTTCAACTATCGAAGGTCCGATACCCTTTAACTGAGTTAGTTCAATATTAGCCACTTAACGATAATACTTTTAATATATGAACTTTAGAAACATATATATGAAAAAAGTTTTAATTATAGGTTATGGAGACATCGGAGTTCGCATAGCTTCCATACTTCCTGACCAAGAATTTATTGGAGTTTCTAGAAGCTTGCCAGCTCATTTGCCAAATGTTGAATTCGTTGAGCGAGATTGGGTTAAAGAATCAAGATTCATCCTACCTGCTGAAACTATTTCCACTGTTGTTTTAATTTTAAAACCAACGTCACCAGACATGGAAGGGTACCAGGCTGGATTTTTAGATTCAGCAAATAAAATTATGGATTTCTTAAATAGCAATACTAGCTACGAACAACTTGTTATTACAAGCTCAACAAGGGTTTATGGATTAGGTAATAAAAGAGACATAACAGAAGCGACCCTTCCTTTGCCAGATGATATACAGGGAAAAATCATTTTAGATTATGAAGAGCTTGTGTCGAAAGAGGCAAAAGTAGAACCATTAATCTTGCGGCCCTCTGGTTTATACGACAATCATAGTCATTGGATGCAAAAACATGTGCAAACCTTTAAAGGAAAAAAATATCCTCTGCGCTTTGCTGAAGCCAATATGTTTGATCGAGACCAACTTTCTAAGATAATTAAAAACTACATTCAAGACAAAGAATTTTCAAAAGTAACTGGCCCCTTGATTTGCAGTGATTCAGCCATTAAATACAGTGAAATCTTTTCTAATGTTTGTCCTGACTATTCCTTTGACGATTTTTTTATTTCCTCAGATGAAACTGGCAAAACATTTAATCCACAAAAGTTAATTGATAGCGGATTGATGAGATAATGAATGAATGTAATGGAGCTAGAGAATAAAATGTTTTACAGCATGACAGGTTACGGAGCAGGACAAGCGACCTCAAAAAAAATGGAGGTGTTATGTGAAATTAAGTCAGTAAATAACAGGTTTATCGATATTTCATTTAGAGGTTACAGCCTTCCAAATGATTTAGAGGAGTACATTAAAAATCAAATAAAGAAAAAATTTTTGAGAGGTTCATTTGAAATAAAGATTCATGATAATTTCCAATCGGAACATTCATATGAACTGAATCTACAAAGCATAAACAATTTAAAAAAGACCCTTAAAGCAAGCAAGGATTTTAAACATTTGAACTTGAAATTAAGTGACCTAAGAGATATACCTGGCTTATTGGCAGTACAAACCTCAAAAAAAGACATTTCGTTTTTAGGTAAGAAAGCTATTAACATAGCAATAAAAAACTTAGTAGAATCGAGAGCCAGGGAGGGTAAAAAGACTGAAAAAATTATTCTTGCTAAAACCCTATTTTTAAAAAATGCACATCGAAGACTGCAAAAATCAGCATCATCTCTTCTCAAGCATAGAACCTCGACTATCAAGAAAAAATTTATTCAAAAAAATATAGATATCAGCAAAGATGAAATTGCGAATGAGCTATCTAATATAGCCCTCAAGCATGATATTGCAGAGGAACTTGAAAGGATAAGCTTTCATCTTGAGTCTTTAAATAAATTATTTATGTTAAAAAATGCACATGGGAAAAAAATGGACTTTATACTTCAGGAATTGTTTAGAGAAGTTAATACTCTTTCGGTTAAGATTGAGAAATCAGATTTAAAAGATTTAGCCCTCACAATGAAATTAAAAGTTGAGGAGTTACGCGAGCAGGCTCAAAATTTAGAATAATGAATGATTCAAAACTTTTTTTAGTTTCCGCTCCATCTGGAGCAGGCAAGTCATCGTTAATCAATAAAGTCTTAGAAATATCTGGTGACTCAAATTTACCTCTAGAATTATCTATTTCTTACACAACAAGAGAACCAAGAAAAGGAGAGTTAAATGCCCACGAGTACTTCTTCATATCCAACGATGAATTTTTAGATAAAAAAAATTCTGGTTTCTTTCTTGAACATGCTCAGGTGCACGGGAATTGGTATGGCACTTCTTTAGATTTCGTTGAATCAAAGCTAAATGCAGGCATTAACCTAATTCTTGAAATAGATGTACAAGGATTTCGTCAAATCGATGACCTTTCTCTAAGCTATGATTCTATATTTATTTTGCCTCCCTCGATCCATTCGCTTGAAAAAAGAATTGAAACCAGAGGAGATGATGATACAGAGGCAATTAATTTAAGATTAAAAAATGCAAAAGATGAATTAGCCTATGCAAAGGAATATAAGCACATAATCATTAATGACTCATTTGAAAAGGCTTCCAAAGAACTTTTGCAGATTATTGCTCAAGAAAGTCCAATAAATAGTAAAAACACTGAAGAAGTTGAACAGTTTTTGTCCCAGCTATTGTCTTATTAGGCAAATAAACACTAAAATACGCCCTCGGAGAAAACATTATGGCTAGAATTACAGTAGAAGGTTGTTTAGATAAAGTCCAAAGCAGATTTGAATTAATCCTGTTGGCTTCTGGAAGAGCAAGACAACTTTCAACAACAAGCAGAGAACCAATGGTAGAGTGGGAAGATGATAAACCTACTATTGTTGCTTTAAGAGAGATCGAAGAAGGATTAATCACTAGAGAGATCCTAGATCAAACTCTTGAAGAAGACGTATTATTAGATGAATTTGCCATTGATAGAGAAAAACCGCAAGACCAAATTATTGGCTAATGTCTATCCTGGAGCTTTTAATTGAGTGACCAGGTTTTACCTAATCAAGTTATTTTAGATTTCTCTAACAGAAATCTTCTTTCTCCAGTCCCCAATCAACTTTATAAATCTGCAAAAGTTTATTTTTCGAAGAAAGAATTAGATCTATTGCAAACTGCTTATAATGTTGCTTTTGAGGCTCACAAGGGCCAGCTAAGAAAAGAAGGATCACCTTACATTTCTCATCCCGTAGCAGTTGCCACAATATTAATTGAACTACATTTAGATATTGAAACCGTATGTGCAGGACTAATGCATGATGTATTAGAAGACAGTTTTATTAAAAAATCTTACTTAGAAAAACTTTTTGGTAAAGACGTAGTGGCTATAGTAGACGGAGTAAGTAATTTAAATAAATTAGATTTTGATAGCATTGAAGATCGCAATGCCAACAACCTTCAAAAGATGGCTTTGGCCATGTCTAAAGATATAAGAGTGATTATTGTCAAGTTATGCGATCGTCTTCATAACATGAGAACAATTGAGTTTTTACCCAGAGAGAAACAAATTAGCAAATCTTTAGAAACGCTAGATTTATATGGTCCAATCGCCATCAGAATTGGTATGCAGAACATTCGAATTGAGCTTGAGGATTTAGCTTTTAAATGTTTGCATCCGACCCGAGCCTTAATGCTGGAGTCGGCTGTTAAACAATCTGTAGGGGGAAGAAAAAGAATTATTTCAAAATTGCGAAAACAATTTAAGTATCACCTAAAAAATAGCGATATTTTAGCTACTGTTAAAGGCAGACAGAAATCTCTTTATAGCCTTTATAAAAAAATTAAACATAAGAAAAAACCTTTTTCCGAAATACTTGATGTTCATGCATTTAGAGTAATTGTAAATTCAGTAGATGATGCATACAGATCTTTAGGAGTTATTCACAATATCCACAAACCAATTGGAAAGAAATTTAAAGATTATATTGCGATTCCAAAAACAAATGGCTATCAGGCAATACATACCTCACTCATAGCGCTTGATGGGGTTCCAATTGAGGTTCAAATTCAGACAAAAAGCATGGAGATAATAGCTCAAACAGGTATTTCAGCTCATTGGTCATACAAAACAAAAGATAGTGTTGACTCTGAATCAATTGGGGCAAAGAAATGGATAGAAAGTTTTACTGATCTTAATAAAGCATCAATCGATTCGCATGAATTTGTTGAAGCAATCAAAACCGATCTTGTTTATGACGAAGTATATGTGTTCACTCCGGCTGGCAACATTGTTAATTTGAAAGCTGGTTCTACACCGATAGATCTTGCGTATGAGCTTCACACAGAATTAGGTAATAAGGCAATTGCATGCAAGGTAAATAGAAAATATGCACCTTTAAACATCCGTTTAGAAAATGGACAATCTATAGAAATAATAACTTCAGAAAATCACGAAGTAACTCCTGAATGGCTAAACTTTGTTGTGACCAGCAAAGCTCGATCATCAATTAGATCAGCACTTCGTAATCAAAAAATTTCTCAATCTAGAAAAGCTGGCAAGTTAATGCTTGAAAGTGAATTGAAAAGGGGAGGAGTTAGTCTTGATCAATATCGTGGCAGTATGATGTCCAAAATTTTGGAAGTAATCGGAGTTACATCATTAAACGAGCTATTGACAGATTTAGGGTCTGGAAAAAAAACAGGGGCACTTGTTGCCGAAAGATTTTTTTCAGCCTTAAAAATTAGAAAAAATAAGACATCTAAAATTAAAGCAATGATTCTTGCCGATCATCAGATAGAGGGCGTTTCGGTTATCTATGCAAAATGTTGCATGCCTATTCATGGGGATCCAATTACTGCTCATTCTGATACTGACAGGGGGATAGTTATTCATCATGCAAGATGCAGGCAGGTAACACCGCACAGAAGTCATGCATTGTCCTCAAGATATCTTCCTGCGATGTGGGGCACTGATAAAAAAGAATTGCATTACAAAGGCCATCTAAAGATTCATGCAGAAGATAGACCTGGGATATTAGCTGACATTGCATCTATTTTTACAAAATCTAATTTAAATATTGTAAACATTCAAAGTAGGGACATTGATGCAATGATTATAGAGTTTGTTGTAGAGGTAGAGGTTCTTAATACAAACTCATTAAATAAATTGATGGTAAAATTACGCTCACTCCGATATGTAACAAGTTGTTCAAGAATTGTTAATGATGCCAAAACAAAAAATGAAAAAACCAATTTTTACAAATAAGGCTCCAGCTGCAATCGGCCCATACTCGCAAGCTATTCAATGGGGAGATGTTGTTTTTATTTCTGGGCAAATACCCCTTATTCCATCTACCGGAGAACTTAATAACCAAACTTTTAATGATCAAGCAACTCAAGTGATAGACAATCTTGAAGCTATATGCAATGAAGCAGGAGGAGATTTAGATCATATTCTTAAATTGACAATCTTTTTAACTGATCTATCTAAATTTGATCAAGTAAATGCCATTATGATGAAAAGATTTTCAGAGCCTTTTCCTGCAAGAGCAACTCTGGAGATTTCAAAGCTGCCTAAAGGTGTAGATATTGAAATGGACGCAATCTTATCAATACAAGTTTAATGTCAAAAAACCTAATTAATGTTTCAGAGCTTTCCAAGAAAGATATTCTTGACTTAATTGAGCTTGCCAATAATTTTAAGTCAGAAGATTGCCTAGATTACCGAAATGAAAATCTGTTTCCTGATAAAAAAATTGTATCTATCTTCTGTGAGCCAAGTACACGAACAAAACTATCTTTTGAAATTGCAGCACATAACCTAGGTGCAAAATTTATAGATTTCGATTTAGCGAACTCTTCTATGCAGAAAGGAGAAACTTTAGAAGATACTCTAGATGCTATGGAGATGATGGGAGTTGATTTATGTATTCTGCGTCATACCGAATCAGTTATTCATGACTTTGCAAAAAATTTTACCAATATGCAATTCATAAATGCTGGGGAAGGTTCAATTTCTCATCCCACACAAAGTTTAATTGACTTGATGACAATTAGTGAATCAAAAGAAAAATTTGAAAATCTCAAGATTACCATTGTTGGCGATCTTGACCATTCTCGCGTGGTCAACTCTTTCTTAGAAGCAATTCAAATTATGGATTTTAAGAGTATAACTTTTTGTGGGCATCCGGATCTTTGTAAAAATTTTATTGAGAGCTCAATCGGTAATTTTGAACCTGAATTAGAAACGGCATTACAAAATGCTGATGTTGTCATGGCATTGAGAATTCAAAATGAAAGGTTATCAGAGAAACTTTCTATTGGAGCAAAAGATTATGTTGATAGGTATCAAATTAACGTTGACTCTCTTCAGGTCGCAGATCCTGAAATGATTCTTTTGCACCCTGGACCAGTAAACTTCGGAATCGAATTAAGTAAAGAAGCAGCTGAATTAGAAAATTGTAAAATTAGGAACCAGATTTTTAATGGAGTTGGACTTAGAATGGCGGTTTTAACTAAACTTTTTTCTCAAGCATAACTCTCTTTACTGTTTCAACAGTATTAATTGTTGCTTGCTCAACCTCAATATTAATTAGATCTCCTTTTTTTATTTCTTTAAAAGTAGTCACTGATACAGTTTCAGGGATTAGGTGAATGTAAAATGATGATTTAAGAACTTTGCCAATTGTGAGACTGCAGCCATTTAGGGCAACATAGCCTTTATAAAAAAAGTAATCTCTTAAGCTTTTAGGTATTTGAATTTGAAGGTCTTTTGTTTCTTTCCTATCAAGCACTTTTAAGACTTTTCCAGTCCCATGAATATGACCAGACACTAGATGTCCTCCAATTTCTGTTTTTGCGGTCATAGACCTCTCTAAGTTAACTTTACTTAATCTTGCGATATTTTTTAAATTGGTTTTATCAAGAGTTTCCTCAATAACATCAAACTCCAAGTTATCTACGTTCCCCCTTTTTACGGTTAGACATACCCCATTTACCGAGACGCTTGCTCCTTTTTTTAAATTTTTAGAAAAGCCTTTTTGAGCCTTAATTACCAATGATGTGTAATCTTCATTTTGCAGAATTTTTTGAATGCTGCCCTTGCCACTAACTATTCCAGTAAACATTAGGCACCCCAGGTATTTCTATATTGCTCAAGCTCATTAACATGAGAGTGAAAATTTTGATTATTTGAAGAAAATTCTATGAGAGCATTTAAATCTATTATAGATACGATATTAATACCAAAACCCTCCTCGAGTTCTGTTTTTGCTGATTTATCACCATTTCCCTTTTCTTGTCTATCCAGTCCTATAACAAAAAATTTAGCTTTTGCATTCATGCTTTCTATGAGTTTGATAGACTCCCTTGCGGCTGTGCCAGCCGACAACACATCATCAATAATCATTACGTTACCGATTGGATCAGCTCCAATGATATTGCCGCCTTCCCCATGATCTTTCATTTCTTTTCTATTAAATGAGAGCGGGTAAGGCGAACCCTTTTGACTATATATCACTGCAACAATTGATCCTAAAAAAATGCCTTTATATGCTGGACCATAAATACAGTCGAATTCCATATTAGAATCTTCAATTGCGTCTACATAACAATTAGCTAAGCTATCAAGATCACAGCCATTTAACATTTTTGCTGCATTAAAAAAATATGGACTCTCTCTTCCGGATTTGAGAATAAATTTACCAAATTCTAGGGCATTTGATTGCAATGCCAAATCAATAAAAGTTTTCTGAAAACTCTTTAATTCAGACATGATTTTTGAAAACTTACTATATCTTTGATCCCCATTGAAGCTGATGCAATCATTTCATCAAGTTGATCTTTTGTGAAAGGATATTTTTCTGCTGTTCCTTGGATTTCAATTATTCCTCCACTTTCGGTCATTACTACGTTTAAGTCCGTATCTGCAGAACTATCTTCCTCGTAGTCTAAATCTAAAAGGGGGCGACCATCTTTCAACCCAATGGAGACAGCAGCAACGTATTCCTTTATTGCTCGTTGGTCATCATGAGAATTTTTGATAGCTTCAAACAAAGCTACGCATGCCCCTGAGATGGATGCAGTTCTTGTTCCCCCATCTGCTTGAATAACATCACAATCTATGTTGATTGTCTTATCTTTCAAATATTTTAAATCGACAGCTTGCCTTAATGATCTACCAATTAATCTTTGGATTTCCATGGTTCTGCCACTTTGTTTGCCTCTAGTTGATTCTCTATTCATTCTTTCATGAGTTGAGCGCGGCAGCATGCCATACTCAGCAGTAATCCAACCTTCATTTGAACCCCTCATCCATCTAGGGACGTGATTTTCAATGCTTGCGGTGCAAATCACATGGGTATCTCCAAATTTAATCAGAGCTGAGCCTTCTGCATGTTTGTTCACACCAACTTCGATCTCCACAAACCTCATTTCGTCATTTGATCTATCATTTTTTCTTGTCATACCAATATTATATCTCTTTAAATGGTCCTATAATCTTTGTAAGGGGAAAAATCTATTATGAAAAACAAAGTACTTCTGTCCATACTGCTTTTTACTTTTATAAGTTGTTCTGAAAGTTTTGATATCGATGTTTCGTTCGGAGAGTCCCAGTCAATCAATCCAGGAATTGATGACGCATTTGCTTCAACATACAAGCCAATGAACTCAGAGCCTATACTTTTTAAATCAGCTAATATTTACGACGGTTTAGGAGGGGAGCTCAAAGATTATGATTTGTTGCTTTCTGATGGAAAAATTATTGAAATTGGAAAATCTTTGACTGCTGCAGAGGCATTGATCATTGATGCTACCAACAAATGGCTGACTCCAGGGATAATTGATATTCACTCTCATATGGGAGTTTATTCTGCTCCAGGAGTCTCTACCAGTTCTGATGGTAATGAAGCAACTTCTCCAGTTACAGCAGAGGTTTGGGCTGAACATTCGTTGTGGACTCAAGACCCTCAATTCGCTCTTGCATTAAAAGGGGGAGTTACTGCTTTTCATGTATTACCTGGGTCTGCTAATTTATTTGGTGGCAGAGGAGCAACTTTTAAAAATATTTCTCAAAATACTATTCAAGCAATGAAATTCCCAGGCGCACCACATTCACTAAAAATGGCTTGTGGCGAAAATCCAAAAAGAGTCTATGGAAGCCGTGGACAATCTCCTGCAACAAGAATGGGCAATATGGCAGGTTACAGGAGTACTTGGATAGATGCTGTTGAATATACTGATGGAATGAATGCAGAAAACTCAGATAGTCGACCCACTAGAGATTTAGCTATGGATACATTAATGGGAGTCTTAAATGGAGAAATTCTAATTCAGAATCATTGCTATCGTGCTGAGGAAATGGCTTTAATGATTGAGATGTCTAGAGAATTTAACTACAAGATTACTGCTTTTCACCATGCTGTTGAAGCCTATAAGATAGCAGATCTGTTAGCTGACGAGGGAATTTGTGCTGCCTTATGGGCAGATTGGTGGGGTTTCAAACATGAAGCGTACGATATGGTACAGGCAAATGTAGCGATTATTGATCAAGCTAGAAATGGAACAGGATGTGCAATTGTCCATTCTGATGATGAGGTCGGAATTCAACATCTTAATCAAGAAGCAGCTAAAGCTATGGCTGCAGGTAATAGGGCAGGTTATGAAATTTCAAAAGCCCACGCAATGCGATGGATTACAAGTAATCCTGCTAAAGCTGCGGGAATACTTGATCAGACAGGCAGCATAGAAATTGGCAAAGATGCTGATGTAGTTCTTTGGTCTGGAGATCCATTCAGTGTCTACTCCAGAGCCGAAAAGGTTTTAATTGACGGCGCTGTGGCATTTGATATTGATAACCCTAAAATTCAACCAATTACTGATTTTGATTTGGGTATTATCCAGCCTCAAACAAACAGGGTGAAATAGCATGAAAAGATTTTTGATAACCTTATTCTTACTTCTGACATTTCATGTCTCTGCAGAAACAATCTTATTGAAGGCTGGATTAGTTCACTCAGGAAATGGAGAAGTTGGAAAAATTCAAGATATTCTAATCTCTGATAATGTCATTGTTGGTGTAGGCAATAATTTAATTATTGATGGAAATACAAGAGTTATCGAAGTAAATGGATTGCCAGTAACTCCCGGCTTAATCTCTCCCATGAGCAATTTGGGCATTGTTGAGATTAATGCTTTAGATGTTACTAAGGATGATGAGTCAGATCTTTTAAGTGCAGGCTTTAGTATCTTTAATGCATTTAATCCTCATTCAACTTTGATTCCTTGGAATAGAAGCAATGGAGTCACCAGTGCAATTAGCACACCAAGCGGATCATCCTTTCCAGTTTTTGGATTGGGTTCTCATTTTATTTTAGATGGAAGCCTTGATATCAAAGGTTCAAAAGATATCGCCATGTTTGGAAGATTAGGTGCTTCCTATGGGTCTCGTGCTGAATCTCTTGCAATCCTTGAATCACTTCTAGAAATAGGAAGAATGCTCAATAGCTTGGCAGTTGAAGAGATTTTAGAAATGAGCTTATCAGATCAGCTAGAGCTTCAATCACAAGACATTATTGCATTAGGCAAAGTGGTTAATGATGGCATGCCATTTGTTTTAGAAACTAATAGAGCGGTTGATATCTTGCAAGCGTTAGCCATGAAGAAAAAGTTTGATCTAAATCTAGTACTAGTCAGCGTGGAAGAGGCACCAATGGTTTTAGATAAACTCAAAGAAAGTAACACACCTGTAATCATTGACCCTATGGATAACATACCCAACTCATTTGATGAACTTGGTTCAAGTTTAAGTCTTGGGAAGATTCTTGATCAGGCAGGTATCCCTATAATGTTCAGCACTCAAAGGAGTCATAATTATCATTTGATGAGGCAAGGGTCAGGAAATGCTGTTGCTCATGGAATGACCTATGAAACAGCAATAAAGGGAATGACAAAGACTGTTGCTGAAACTTTCCAACTTGATAATAGGGGCTCAATTGAGGCTGGAAAATTAGCAGATGTTATCGTGTGGGATGGAGACCCGTTAGAGCCTGCATCTTTCCCAAAAATTGTAATGATTGAGGGGAAACTTCAAGATTTAACTTCAAGGTCCTCTAAATTAACTGAGAGGTACACAAACAAAGAGGATAAACCCTCGTCATATAAACATTAAGTTCTATTTAGCCCAATAGCTCTTTTACAAGCTTACTAACAATTGACATGTCAGCCTTGCCTTCAAATTTAGGCTTAAGATGTCCCATTAACTTGCCCATATCTTGCATGCTTTTTGCTGAAACAGAAGCAATACCTTCTTGGATAAGCTCTTGAATTTCTTGCTCTGACAATTGTTTTGGTAAGTATTTTAAGATGACATTGAGTTGCTCTTCTTCCGTAGCTACAAGATCGTCTCTGTTTCCATTTTTGAACTGTTCTATGGAGTCTCTTCGTTGTTTTACATTCTTATTTATTAGATTAGAAATTTTTACATCATCAGCTTCAATTCTTTCATCAATCTCAAATCGTTTGATGTCAGAAATAAGCATACGAAGAGTATCTCGTGTTACTACATCTTTGCTCAGCATGGCTGCTTTGAGGTCGTTATTAATTGTGTCTAGAAGAGACAAACTAGCGATATGATCTTTGTCTTGAGAAGCTAAACTTTCTATTTGTTTTGTGAGCACGCTTAACAGCTGCAGCCATTTTGCGCTTTCTTACTGCCGTAGGTTTTTCGTAAAACTCTCTGGCACGAATCTCAGGAACTATTGCAGCTTTCTCACAAGCTCGCTTAAATTTTCTAAGCCCAACGTCGAAGTATTCAGTGTCTTTTATTATTATTGAAGGCATAATTGTTGGGTAGTTTATTCTTTTTATAGAGCGAATGCAAAAACTTTTTTATGATTACACTAGGTATTGAAACATCTTGTGATGAAACAGCTGTAGCACTTTTTGATTCCTCAAAAGGCTTAGTGGGCGAGGCAGTTTTTTCACAAATAGAACTTCACTCAGAATATGGCGGCGTTATACCTGAGCTAGCTTCAAGAGACCATTGTCAAAAAATAATACACATTTTTCAAAAAGCATTAGGAGATATAAGTTCAAGTAAAATTGATCAAATCGCTTATACGGCAGGCCCTGGCTTATTAGGCACATTGTTGATTGGTGAAAATTTTGCTCAAGGTTTAGCTGTAGCTTTAAAAAAACCATTAATTCCCGTAAATCATCTTGAGGGACATTTGATGGCTCCATTCTTAAGTGGAGATAAGTTAGATTTTCCTTTTTTAACGCTTCTAGTATCTGGAGGTCACTCATTAATTATTGATGTAAAAGGATTAAACAATTATGAAATTCTTGGTCAGTCCAGAGATGATGCAGTCGGAGAAGCCTTTGACAAAGTCGCGAAGCTTATTGGCTTGGGTTACCCAGGTGGCCCTGAAATTGAGAAGATGGCTAAAAAAGGTGATCCTAAGAAATTTAAATTTCCTCAACCCATGCTTCACAGCAACAATTATGATTTTAGTTTTAGTGGCTTAAAAACAGCTGTGCTTTATGCAGTGCAGGATTTAGATGAGATCAATGAAACTGTTCAGTCAGATATTGCTGCATCATTTCAGTATGCTGCTACAGAAGTACTAATTAAAAAAATAGCTAAAGCACTTGAAGATACTGGCAGAAAAGGAATTGTTTTAGCTGGTGGTGTAGCAGCAAACAAACTATTGAGACAAAAAATCTCAACTCTGCAGCAAGCATTAGATATTAAAGTTTTATATCCACCGATAGCTCATTGCACAGATAATGCAGCCATGATTGCATACCTAGGAAGTCTTAAAGCAGATGAAGCTTCTTTTAGGTTAAGCTCCTTCGCTAGACCTCGCTGGCCACTAGGAAAAGAATAAAATGCAAGACATTATTTATATAAAAGATTTAAGAGTTCAGGCAATAATTGGAATATTTGGATGGGAGAGAGAGGTTCGTCAGGAAGTGAGTATTGATCTTGAGATGTCCTTTGATTGCAAGCAGGCTGCAAAATCAGATTCTATTGAAGATACCGTTGACTACAAGAAAATCACCAAAAGAATTATAAAGTTTGTTGAAGAATCCTCATTCCAGCTTCAAGAAACTTTAGCTGAAAGCATAGCTTCTCTTGTAAAGGATGAATTTAATATATCTTCAATAAAACTTAGAGTCTCCAAGCCAGGTGCGCTGCGACATGCTGAAGACGTTGGGGTTATCATTCACAGATAATGAAATATTATCTTTCACTTGGAAGCAACATAGATCCAAAGTTAAATTTGGATAAAGCCATTACAGCATTAAAAATACTCTTTTCTGAAGTAGAGTGCTCTTCGATCCATCAAACTAAAGCAGAAGGCTTTGATGGCGAGGATTTCTTAAACTTAGTTTTTTGTGGAACTTGCTCTTTACCATTTGAAGTTTTAAACAAAAAATTGAAGGATATCGAAGATGAGACTGGGCGCAATAGAAAAGCTCCTAAGTTTTCTGCAAGAACCCTTGATATCGACATAGTCTTACAAATAAGCGACGATGAAGAAATACTTTATGAAAGCGATGAAATAATCAAATATACTTTTGTTTCAGACCCTTTAAAAGAATTGCTCTAAATTTATTTATAGTTTTTTTCCACCAAGTCCCATGCTGCTTCAGCTAATGGAGCCACTTGATTGCCTCGATCTTCAGCATGTTTGCTTGCCGCTGTACCATCTCTGACCCTGCCCATAATGCCTTGTAAAATTCCTGCTAGTTTAAAAATATTAAATATAGTGTAAAACTCCCAGTGATCATCCAGTTTTTTATTCGTGTGTTCAGAATACATATTTCTGTATTCTTCTTCGGTTGGTATGCCATGCTCATTGCAGAATTTTTGATCAGCTAATTGAGGAATATTTCTCCAACTGATGCAATGATAATTAAAGTCAGCAATAGGGTGACCAAGTGTTGAAAGCTCCCAATCAAGAACACCCATAACATTATGAGACGAGTTAAAAACCATGTTATCGAGTCTATAGTCTCCATGCACAATTGTTGTTTCATCTTCATCAGGGATATTTGGTGGCAGCCAATCAATTAAGTTATTCATTGCAGGAATATTTTCTGTTTCTGAAGCTAAATATTGCTTTGTCCATCTTGAAACTTGTCTTGCAATATAGTTTCCAGGCTTACCATAATCAGTCAATCCAACTGATTCGTAATTTACTTTGTGTAATTCCGCAATGACTTTATTTTTGCTGGCGTAAATTTCCCTTCTTTGCTGGGGAGATTTATCTGATAATAAAAGATCCCAATAGATGTTTCCGTCAAGGAAATCCATTACAAAAAAAGAAGTGCCAATAACGTCTGCATCTTCACACAAACCGTACGTTTTAGGAACTGGCACTCCGGTGCCTTGAAGTGCTGTAATTACCTTATATTCTCGCTCTACTGCATGAGCGGATGGTAATAAAATTCCAGGAGGCTTTCTGCGCAGAACAAATTCTTTATTTGCAGTTGTGATTTTATATGTTGGATTAGATTGCCCACCTTTAAATTGAACTATTTTAGTTATCTCTCCAGCTGATGAAATATTATCTCCAATCCACTCTCTAAGGGCTGTTTCATTAAATTTAAGATTATCAGCGACCTCTTTTGTACCTGCAAAAATCTCATTACCATCAGGATTATTTGCACTGACATCACTCATTAAAGAGACTTACCTCCATCAATATTTAATATTTGGCCTGTTACATATTCTGCTTCTGATAGATAAATAGCTGCATCCACAATATCTTTTTCGGTTCCCATTCTCGCCATGGGTACGGAATTAATAATTTTATTTTTTTGCTCACTTGTCCACTCTACATTGGGCGGTTCAAGAATAGCACCTGGTGCAATTGCATTAACCCTAATGTCTGGAGCTAGCTCTTTAGCAAGAGCTCTTGTGAGAGTTTGAAGTCCAGATTTTGCAGCAAGATAAATTGAATGGTTTATAAGAGCTTTATCAACGTTAATATCAGTAACATTGATAATGAAACCGTTATTTTTTTTGAGCTCTTCGCAGAATGCTTGAATTAAGAAAAGAGGAGCTTTTAAATTACTTCCCATCAGAGCTTCCCAATTAGCTTCTGAAAAAGTCCCTACTGGAGTTGGATAAAATGTTGATGCATTATTAATTAATGCATCAATACGACCATTTTTTGATAGAGCTAGATCCGCAAGTTTTTCTATATCTTTAGCATGATCAAGGTTTGCCTGAATAATTAAAGCGCTATTGCTTCTTTGTGCGTTCATTTGATCGGCTAAAGACTGAGCATCTTCAATTGAATTATTAAAATGGATGACTATATCCCAACCTTTGTCAAAGAATGCTTTGGCCATCTCTCTGCCTATTCTTTTGGCAGCACCAGTAATTAGAATTGTTTTATTCATAAGATACCATTTAAGGCTTCATGATAAAGCAATTGTTTTTTATCTGAAACTTCAGATGCATGAAATTTTTTTAGAGAAGAAAAATTAATCGCCATGACTGATTCTAATATTTGCTCTAAATAATATTTATGTTCTTGAAGGCACTTGTATCTTTTAATGCCAAGCAAAATTTCATAATTTCGATGCACATTTATTTTTTCAATTAGTCTAAGCTTGTATTTTATATTTTTGCTTTCGACAAGATCCAGAATTTGTTTAAAAATTTTTTGTGTTGCCATGAATGAATTTGGAATTGGCATTAATTCAAAAAGTTTAAAATCATTAACTCTTTGCAAATCACACCATTTAAGTTCTGGTAACTCACCATCACAAGAAACTCTCTTTAGATTTTTAAACCAAGGATTGATTATTTGATACTCAATTACTGATTTGAAAAACTCATCGCTGTATTTATTTTGAAGAGCTTTTTTGGTTTCCATCCAAACTCTTTCTGGTGAGAGGTTTTGTAATTCATTTGCATTAATAATTTTTTTAAAAAAAACAGCAGTCTCTTTATCCAGCTTAAATTCATGCAATTGCTCATATGACTTAAATCTTGCGAATCTAAGAACTCGAAGGGGATCTTCTGCAAAAGCAGGTGATGTATGCCTAAAAATTTTTTTCTCTAAATCTTCTATTCCATTATATGGATCAATAAGTCTTCCATTTTGATCTTTAGCAATGGAATTAATTGTAAAGTCTCTTCGCTTGAGATCTTCTTCAAGCGTTACATCAGAGTCAAAATAAAACTCAAAGCCCTTATAACCAACTCCAGACTTTCTCTCTGTTCTTGCAAGGGCATATTCCTCATTTGTTTTTGGATGCAAAAATACTGGAAAATCTTTACCAATTGGTTTAAAACCTTTTTTTTCCATTTCTTCAGGACTTGAATTCACCACCACCCAATCACGATCCTGCGATTCAAATCCAAGCAACTCATCTCTCACAGACCCACCAACTTGAAATACTTCCATCTTAATAATTCACCGAGATCTTTTTTAAATCATTGAGTCTTAGAGCTGTGAGCTTTTCTTTCCACGCACAACCAGTATCCAATCCAATAAAGTATGGATCGTTTGTTTTTCCACTTAAAGATGCCCAATGACCAAATACAAAATACTGATTCTTTTTTGTATGAGCATTCGATTCATAATGAAACCAAGGTTTAAAACCTATGGTGGCATCTTTTGATGTATTTTTTAGGTCTAATACACAATCATCTCCGACAAAACGCATTCTAGTCAGGTAGTTAATTATCACTCTATATCTATCATATCCAATTAATTCATCACTCCATTTGTCGGGGTGATTGCCCCACATTTTTTTCAGCATGTCATCAGGATTATCTTGAAGCAATGAAGAAACTTCTAGAGCCAGTTTCATAGCTTTTTTAGGAGACCAAATCTCAGGAATGCCAGCATGAGTAATAAAAAAAGTATTATCTGTTTCTTGATCAAAAATTTCTAACATCAGCGGTCTTTTAATCAGCCATTTAAAAATTTCCTCACTATTTTCAGCTTCGACTACTTTTTTTAAGCTTCCTTCAGCCTTTCCAATATTCATTAAATGTAGCAAATAAAGGTCATGATTTCCTAACACAGAAGTAATGTTTGGATCGGCCATGCAATAGTTCAATACCGCAAGAGATTCTGGACCTCTATTTACTAAATCTCCTACTAATATAATTTTATCTTCATGTTGCTTGTAATTAATTTTTTTTAGCAGATCTATAAATTGTTTGAAACTTCCATGAATATCGCCTATTACAAAAGTATTCATTTAAATGCTAATAGTTTTAAAAATAGCAATGAAGTTCTCAATAGATAACTCTTCTGCTCTTGCCAGAGGATTTATTTTCAATTTCTCAAAGTCAATGTTTAATTTTTTAAGATTATTTTTAATGCCTTTTCGCTTATTAGCAAATGATTGATCTACTAGATCAGAAAATTTATTCAACTCATCAAGCATAATCAAAGGCATTGATCTGGGTATCAGTCTTATAAAAGATGACTGCACTTTTGGTTTGATATCGAATGATTCTGGAGGTACATCAAATAGAATGCTAGTTTTAAAAAAAGCAGCAACTTTCACTCCCAGGCGCCCCCAATCACCTGATTGATTGGAAGCACAGATTCTTTGAGCCACTTCTTTCTGCACTAGAAAATGCATGTCTTCAATTTCATTAAAATATTTAATTAATCTGAGGACTATTTGTGTAGAAATATTGTAAGGAAGATTGCCAACTATTCTGTGTTTAGATATTCTCAAGAATTCTAAAGACTCTCTTAATACATCTCCATGCAAAAATTCATGATTAGCATCACTATATTTTTCCATGAGCATATCTACATTCTTTTTATCCAAATCCATCGCCGTAACTTTTATATTTTGTCCCATCAATTGACCGGTAAGAGCTCCAGTTCCTGGACCAATTTCAAAAAATAAATTATTATTTTGCGGATTAATAGCTCGCTCAATTTCAAATAGAATTACTGGATCAATGAGGTAATTTTGACCTAAATTACGTCTATGTTTTCTGTCATTCATTTAAGCTGGATCTCAGCAAGCTTGATAGCTTCTTTAACAGATCCAAGTTTTGGTTTTCTTTTACCCGCAATCTCTAGGGCTGTTCCATGATCAACAGAAGTTCTAATTATAGGAGTACCCAGCGTAATATTTACTGCTTTTCCAAAACTTAAAGCTTTTAAAACTGGCAATGCTTGATCATGATACATAGCAAGATATGCATCGGTTTCATCTAATTGATCGGCATTAAATGCTGTATCAGCTGATACAGCATAGGAAACATTTATTCCCAATTGCTTACATAAGCTTACGGCTGGATTAATCTTTGAAGATTCCTCTATGCCAATTTTTCCATTTTCACCAGCATGAGGATTCAATCCAAGAACTTTGATTAATGGGTTTTTGATTTTAAAATTTATTTTCAGGCTCGAATCTAAAATTTTTATGACTTCAACCAGTTTGAATTTCTTTATATTTTTTGGTACTTGAGATAAGGGTATATGAGTTGTTGCAAGAGCAACTTTGATTTTTTTTGATGCAAGAAGCATCACCACATCCTTTGATTTTGTCTTATTTTTTATCCACTCAGTGTGACCCTGAAAACTTTTAAATCCTCCCTCAATAATATTACTTTTATGTATTGGACCTGTTACCAAGCCTATTTTTTTATTTTTTAAGGTTTGCTCAATCCCAAAATTAAGATTCTTAATAACATATTTTGCATTGGTTGGATTGAGTTTTCCTGGTGAGCAGTCTAGACACTCAGCCACTTTAATAAACTGGACTATGCCAATTTTATTTTTCTTTGCTTCGCCTATGCTATGCAGCTCTTTAAATTTAATTTTTAAATTTAGAATCTTTGATCTAGACTCTAATAGTTTTGGATCAGCAATGCAGACAAGGCGGGCATTAATTTGTTCCCAGAAACTTTGTTTTGATATATACAAAATTGAATCAATGCCTATTCCTGCAGGTTCACCGGGAGAGTAAAGCAGTTGTTTCAATCTAATTCTTTAAACTCTACAAAAGCTTCAGCTCTTGAAGTGCGGAGAGTATTTTCAAGTTGCTCATCGTACTTTCTAGAAAATAGGATTCCATAAGCCCTGTCTTTTATTACTTCTTCTGTTAAATCCTCTGTTCTTTTATCGAGCACTTCCAGGAAATGATAACCAAATTCAGACTCAAAAACAGGAGAGATCTCATTCAATGGGGACTCCAGCATCATTTTTTCAAAACGAGGAGCAGTCTTTCCTAAGCTTATCCAGTCTAAGTCACCACCTCTGCTTGCTGAGCCAGGGTCCTCAGAGAATTCCTTGGCCAATAGATCAAAATCTTCCCCAGCTAGTGCTCTTGCCCTTACTTCTTCTAATTCTTTTTTTGTAAATGTCTCATCTCTTAACTTTGTTGTCATCATCAATATATGGCGAACATTCCACTGATCTTCAAAACGTACAAGATCTCCTCGTTTATCTTGCAGCATTAAAATGTAATAACCTGAACCACTTTTCAAAGTTGGTGAAATATACCCTTTTTTCTTATTTTTAAGAGCGGCCACGAATAGGCTTGGTAAATCAGTAAGATTTCTCCATCCCATCTCACCACCCGAAGATGCGTTATTGCTTATGGAATTTTCTTTAGCAAGCATCCTAAAATCAGAACCTGAATTTAATTTCTCAAGAAGAGCATCAGCTTTATTTTGATTAGATACAAGAATTTGTAGAATAAAAAGCTCTGGAGAAAGTTCCTTGATAGCTCCCTCTGTTGCTAAGAATCCATCTAACTCTTGTTCAGTAATATTAATCTCTCTACCAACCTTTCCTCTTTGAACTCTTTGGATAATCATTTCATTCCTAACTTGAGATCTTAATTCTTCATAAGATTCACCATTTGCCTCTGCCTCAAAGGTTTCTATAAACTCATTCAAGGACATTCCATTGCTTTCTGCAATATTCTCAAATGTTTGATTTAATTCACCATCTCCAATTCTTATTCCAGCCTGTCTACCCATTTGTAATTGAAGTTCCTCTACAATTAATCTCTCATGTACTTGCTCAAGTAGTATTTCTTTTGGCGGAAGGGCAGCACCTTGTTCTTTATATCTCTTTCTAATATTGCCCATCATCTTGTTTACCTGTGATTCAAGGACCACACCATCTTCAACAATAATTGCGACTCTATCGAGTATTTCTATTTTTGCATCAACCTGAAAGATTGGAAGCATCACCAGAGCAATGTATAAATATTTTTTCATAATTAGGTATTGTACTGAATTAAATGTTTGGAAGGCATCGATCTAACAAAATCTTCTATAATCTTTTAGCTTTTTTACATTCAGAGATTCATAAAAGCATTTGAAAAAAAGCTATTAATTCTTTTGTTTCCTCCGGTAAGGCCTTTCAGCTCAAACTCAAAGTTAATTCTACTTTTGTTTTCAACTGAAATCATATTTTCCCAAGTCATATTACTAAGTTGTGAGGATTGAAAATTTAAAAAATTATATTTTGATAGTCTTTTATCTGATGCATAGACCTTAAATGCTAGACAACAATTCTCAAAACTTATACCAAAGTAACTCTCTAAATTTTTCTTTGCATTCAAATCTTTTGTTATGCCACCTATTAACTTATAGCCTTGAGACATAAGATGCTCAATTGATATTTCAGCATAATCTATTTCATTCGTTGAATTTAGCAACGGAATATTTTTTTGAAAACTTCTTGAGAGCATCAGATTTGTTTCGGGTAGACTAATTTCTAAACCTGCATTGCCGTAATTCAGGGTATTTCTTTTTTGTGAATAATTCGCAGAAATGTATGTTTTCAAATTCTTTTTTTCAAAAGATAAATTTGTCCCGATTTGATTATCTTTGCCGATAGGACTAATAAGCATTTCATTTATTACTCTACTTGTTTTTAATTCATTTTTTTTGATTAATTCAATATTAAACCTTTCATTATTCTTTAATCTTTTTTGCCATTTTAATTTGCCAATCAAAAACTCTGAATCAGGAATCCTATCTTTACCAAAAAAATATTGAGTATTTGAGGTATTGAAATTACCAATATTCCTTTGATGAAGATCAAAAATAGGATTCATGCTTTGATCTTTAAAATTGGTTTTTTGATAGACAAACTCAGGACTTATTAATGAAATATCTGATTCAGACAGCTTCCTAAACAATGAAGAGATCTTAATTTTAATAGAAGGTATTGATGAGGAAAGAGAATTTGTATTTGCAACATCAAGATTATATTTTTTATGCAAAACCGTTCCAAAAATTGAAACATCAACATGCTTTAAACTGTGCAGTATTTCGCCGCCAACTTCAGCAACAAATCGCTCTCCACCTTTGCCAGATAGATTATTATCAATAAATGAGTATTTAGTTTCATCAATCTCAAAATTTGAGAAATCTGTTTTTATGAAATATGAAAGATTGGATGCATGTTGAATATATTGAATCTGAACCTCCGGTTTTTTGACGTACGTACTATTTATAAATGGATTCAGGCTTTGATGTCCCTCTCGCATAATATTGAAAGATAGCCTGTCGAGTACCATTCCTATTGAGATTGATTGAGTTAAATAATGATCCCTTTGATTAGCAATGTTTGTGATACTTGAGGGCAAGTCTAGCAATACCATTGAATCCGAAGATTTTGCCCAATCAATAGAGGTAGTAAAATTAGAGATAGTTCTTTTTTCTTTAAATCTAAATGCCCATCTATCATTATTATTTGCGCCGTAATCTTTTCTAAACTCCTTATCCTCTGGAAAAAAAAGTAAATCAAGATAGTTTTTAGATGCAGTATTGTTGTTAGAAAGGTATCTATAATTTACCTCTAAACCAGAGCCTCTTTTTTTTAGTATTCTAGGAGCTAATGTAATATCTGATTGCTTTGATAAAACCCAAAAATAAGGTAGAAAAAGATCCAATCCATCAGATGTAAAATTCAATTCGGGTTCTAGAAAACCACTCAATCTTTTTGTGGTTGCGGGAAAAGGTAGGTAGGGCAGTCTTAATACTGTTTTATCGAGAATTTTAAGTCTCAGGTCTTCAATATGTCCTCGGCTTGTAACTTCACTAATATTAATAGCTTCAGCTTCAATTCTCCAGCCACTAGAAGTGTCATTACAGGAGCTCAAACTTGCATCTCTAAACTCTAGGCTATCATCCAACTTGCCTTCTAGTGATTGATATTTTATGTGTAAATTTCGTTCCCTCAAGAAGCTTTCGCCATCACTTAGCTTTATTGCACTTGATTGTTTATTGAGTGAACCATTTAAAAATTTAAAATAATTTTGCGAGTGATAGATGCTGCCGTTTTTAATATCTTTGAATTCACCCTGATTTTGAATATAAGTAGCACTACTGGCATTAATATTCCCTTTTTCAATCGCAATAAACACATTGTCATCTAAAGAAATATCTCCATTTGACAGAACATTCATAATTCCAGCATTAAGGGAATCAGTAGCATGATTATCAATCAATAATGGGAAGCTTGGATGTATACAACCTTGAACATTATTCTGATTACTTTCGGCCCCCAGATAATCTTGGGCAAAGCCACTTATTGATTTGGTAGCAATAAGCACCAAAAATGCTAAAGAATATTTTATATTTTTAGATTGTAATATTTTGAATTTCAAAAATTTTAGCTCTAAGAAGAAGCCAATTCTTTAAGCTCTCTTAAGGTGTCTTTTCCATAAAACATTTCACCGTCTACAAAAAATGTTGGAATTCCGAAGGCTCCATTTTCAGCAGCTTTACTCGTATTAGCAATTAATTCTTCTTTGATTTCAGTTCTAGAAATCCCATCAATCACAAGATCAGCATGACAATCATTCTTTTTTAATAATTCATGAAGTGATTCAGGTGAATCTAGTTTAAGCGATTGCTCCCACAATCCACTCAAAACTATTTCAACATATGAATCAAAAAAATCGTTCTTTTGAGCGACAATTGCTCCTCTGATGAGCGAAATAGTATTAACAGGAAAGTGCTCGTTCATTTTAAACTTTGTAATGCCATGTTCTTTGATAAACCTGTTAAAAGCAGTATCAAATTCATATTTCATTTTATTTGGTATTTCTGCCAAAGTGATCATGGGAGGTTGGTTGTTAGTCAGCTTCATGATGCCTCCCAAAAGACAAGGTATGTATTTAAAATTTATATCATGCGTCTTTTCAAGATTTTGAATTGCTTTATGACACAGGTATGCATTTGGGCTGGCAAAGTCAAAAATAAAATCTACATTCATAGTCGTCCTCAATTCTTAAGCTTATAATATCTCTTTAACTTGCATCAACCAGTTTTAAAATGCAACATCAAGCAACAATTATTAAAAGTCGGAGAAATTAAATGAGTTTAAAAGGAAGAGTATTATTTATCACAGGTGGCAGCAGGGGCATAGGTTTAGAAATTGGAAAGAGAGCTGCTAAAGATGGTGCAAAGGTTGTTTTAGCTGCAAAAACTGCTGAACCACATCCTAAGCTTCCAGGCACTATTTATACTGCTGCTGATGAGATTATTGAGGCAGGCGGAGAGGCTTTGCCCTTGGTGCTTGATGTTCGAGATGAGAAGAATGTGATAGATGCTATAGAGCAGTCAGCAAGTCACTTCGGAGGAATTGATATCTGTGTAAATAATGCTTCAGCAATATCGTTAACTTCTACCCCTGATACAGATATGAAACGATACGATTTAATGCATCAAATTAATGGAAGAGGTACCTATTTAGTCAGCAAATACTGTATTCCTCATCTTAAACGATCGAATAAAGCTCATATATTAAATCTTGCTCCACCTCTTGACATGGAGCCTAAGTGGTTCGGTCCTCACCTCGCTTATACTATGGCAAAATTTACCATGAGCATGTGTGTACTGGGCATGGCAGAAGAGTTGAAGTCCGACGGTATTGCCGTTAATGGTTTATGGCCCAGGACTGCAATCGCAACAGCAGCGGTAAAAAACGTCCTAGGTGGAGAAGAGTTAATGAGCATCTCAAGAACCCCTGAAATTATGGCAGACGCAGCATATGAAATATTTACTAAAGATCCTGCAGAATTTTCTGGCAATTTTTGCATAGATGATCTTATTTTGCATGAAGCTGGCATAACAGATTTTTCCAAATATGCCGATGTACCATTTTCAGAATTAGCACTTGATTTCTTTTTGCCGGATGACACTCCTTTGCCACTGGAGATTAAAAATAGCTGAGTTATCAAAAAGCCAAGTACTTAAATTTGCTCAAGGTTTTGATGGTGAGTTGAACTCAATAGAGCCTTTAAAAATAGAGGCAAGTGGACGAATATATTTTAGAGTTCAATCTAAAGAAAATTCTTATGTAGTTTCTTTTGATGATAGGCCAATTAACGGACAGTTAGTATTTGCACAACGAGCAAATGAACTAGCTTTATCTAACGTTAAGGTTCCAAAAATTTTTGAATTAAATAGTGATAATTATTTAACTATTCAAGAAGACTTGGGAGATCATGCCCTGATAGCTGAAAAGGATTTTTATAAAAATCACAAACTTGTTTTATTATCACTGGAACTCCTTAATACTTTACATCAATCCAAACATACTGACTTGCATTCAACATTTTGGATGGGTCTTGAATCCCACGCAAAAAAATTTTCAAAGATTTTCTGTAAAGAATTTTTAAAAATAAAAATGTTTGATGAGTATGAAGATTTTTTTATTGATATGAGGCCCGCAATCATGGACCAACAATGGACCAATTGTCATTTTGATTTTGAAAGAAGGAATATTCACGTTTTAGATAATGGAGACTTAGCTCTTATTGATTTTCAAGACATGTGTTTTGGTCCGATTGGAATAGATCTAGCAGGAATACTTATCGATCATTACACACCATGTGATGTAGACACATTAAAAGATTTTTGTAATATTTTCTCAGAACTCTCTATTTATAAATTAACTCCAGAGGAAGTCTATTGTGCAACTTTATGGGGAGGCCTGCAGAGGAATCTTAGAATTATGGGAACCCTTACTGAGCTTTACCTAAAGTCTGATCGTTCATTTAGATTAAAAGATTTACCACAAATCGTTTCTAATACTGCAATATTGTCCAATGAATTACAGCAAACCTGTTTAACTAACTTTCTTCAAGATACTGTGTCAAAAGCTTTGAAAAAAGAACTGTCAATTTTATGAAAGCCATGATTTTAGCAGCAGGACTGGGCTCCAGAATGGAGAAATTGACTAAAGATACACCAAAACCTCTGCTAGAGGTTGGCGGTTCATCCTTAATTGAGAGATCAATTAGAAGTCTTATGAAGGAGGGTATAGACGAATTTATAATTAATGTTTCGTATTTAGGAGATCAAATTAAGACAGCCTTAGCATCGCTTACCAAAACTACTAATATTATTTTTATTGATGAACCCTTTCCATATGGAACTGGAGGAGCATTAGCCAATGCCAGAGATTTCTTTGGAAATCATCCATTTATATTATCTTCTGCAGATATTTTTTTTAATCCAGATATGAGTGAGCTTCCAAACACAACAAATGCAGCACACTTGATAGCTACTAAAAACCCTGATCATAATGCTGAAGGCGACTTTTCTCTCAGAGATGGAGAAGTTTTTATAAAAGATGGATTAAATGATTATACATATTCCGGGTTAGCACTTATGAATCCGAAGATTTTAGATGAGCATTTAACAAAAAACTATCCATTTGATCTTTGGAACACAATTCTAATTCCTTTAATTCAGAAATCTCAGGTAACTGCTCATTTTGATAATTCTTTGTGGATAGACGTTGGTACTCCCGACAGGCTAAAGCTTGCAAGGAAAGTTTTAAAAGATGAAAATTACTAATTATGAATTCTAAATCTTTATTGATAGCTCCATCTATATTGTCTGCAAATTTTGCCAGACTTGGAGAGGAAATAAATTCTGTAATGTCAGCCGGTGCTGATTGGATACATTTTGATGTTATGGACAATCATTTTGTACCAAATCTAACCATTGGCCCATTGGTATGTAAGTCTTTAAGGGAAGATGGCATAAAAGATTTTATTGACGTTCATTTAATGATTACACCTGTCAATGAATTGGCAATGAGCTTTGCAGAAGCTGGAGCAGATTTGATTAGTTTTCATCCAGATGCGGTTGAGGATGTCAAAGAAACCATAGAAATTATTAAACAATCTGGGTGCAAAGTTGGTATTGCAGTCAATCCTGACAAACCTTTGTCCATATTGAAAGATATTATTAAAGATATCGATTTAATTCTTTTAATGAGTGTTTTTCCTGGGTTTGGCGGACAAAAGTTTATAGAGGAGACCATTGAAAAAATTGAAGCTGCAAAAGAACTTATTGAGCAACAAGATCATGAAATTTTCTTAGAAGTGGACGGCGGCATAAATAATGAAACTATCTCAAGAGTTTCCAAAGCAGGAGCAAACGTTTTTGTTGCAGGTTCTGCTATTTTTGGATCATCAGATTATGAACAAACAATTCAAAGTTTCCGTCAGAAGATTTCTTAACCTCTTACTAATTTCATTTTCCGTTACTTCTTTTGCAAATATAGAAGCAACATTTGAAGGGAAGTTAGCGAAGCTAAATTTAGTTGTTTCAAATACTGATTTATCAAGAAAAAGAGGACTAATGAACCAAGCATCATTAGAAAAAGATAGCGGTATGATTTTTATTTGGCCATCAGCTAAAAAACAATGCATGTGGATGAAAAATACATCATTGCCATTAAGCGTTGCGTATATGACTAGTAATGGAAGAATTTTAGAGATTTATGATATGGTCCCTTTTTCTGAAGATTCTATTTGCTCAAATCAACAAGTGAGAATTGCATTAGAAGTAAATCAAGGATGGTTTGCAAAGAACAAAATAGGTGTTGGAGATAAAATTAATTTTTAATAAAAATAGATGATTACAAAAGAAGAATATAAAAATTTTCGAGACAATAATTTCTCTATGCTTCCCATGATCAGAAAAATTGATGCGCCTGGTGAAACTCCCTTGTCTTTATTTAAAAAAGTAGAAGAGCAAAAAAATAATTTTTTATTTGAATCAGTAGAGGGAGGTGATAGGTGGGCTCAATATTCGATTATTGGTTTTGGCTGTATAGATACAATTAAAGTATCTGGAAAGACAGTTGAAACATTAATTAATGGTATTCATGATACTTTCGTTTCTGAAAATCCTTTGCAGGCAATAGAAGAATTAACCTCTGAGCATCAATCACCAAAATTAGAAAACTTACCAAGATTTTATGGGGGATTCGTTGGTTTTTTTGCCTATGAGAGCTCTCAATATGCTGAAAATAAAATTGCAATTTTGCCATCAAAGGGATCAAAGTTTAAAGAAAATATGCCTGATATTATGTTGGTTAAAGCTGAGCAATTAATAGTTTTTGACAACATTAATAATTCAACTCAAATTATTTTTAACGCAAATCTAAACAGCATGTCCCATGAATTTGCACAATCAAAATTAGATGAAATTGAAAGTCTAGCATTAAGTCCTGTTTCTATAAAGAGCGAAAACTTTCAAGAGATAACCAATACATTTAAATTTGAATCAAATTTTACGAAGTCAGAATACCTGAATGCAGTAGAAACGATTAAAAATTACATTTCTGAGGGTGATGTGATGCAGGTTGTATTAGCTCAAGATTTTTCAGCAACTTTTAATCACGACCCATTTGATTTATATAAAGCAATACGTTCTTTAAATCCTTCTCCTTATATGTATTACATTAATTTAGAGGAGTGCCAAATAGTAGGAGCATCTCCTGAAATTTTAGTGAGGCTAGAAGATCATGAGGTTACTCTGAGACCCATAGCAGGAACAAGAAAAAGAGGAAAAAATAGTACAGAAGATCAATCTTATCAAGATGATTTGCTAAATGATCCAAAGGAAATAGCTGAGCATCTGATGCTTATTGATCTTGGTAGAAATGATGTTGGCAGGGTTTCAGAGATAGGCTCAGTGAAAGTTACAGAAAAAATGATTGTTGAAAAGTATTCACATGTGATGCACATTGTTTCAAATGTTATTGGTAGGATTGCATCTGGGCTTGGTTGTTTCGATGTTTTAAAAGCAGCCTTGCCAGCAGGAACTCTGTCTGGAGCGCCTAAAATAAGAGCAATGGAAATAATCCATGAATTGGAACCAAGTTCAAGAGGAATCTATGGGGGCGCAATAGGATACATTGGCTGGGATGGAAATATGGACACAGCCATTGCAATAAGAACAGCTGTTATTAAGAACAAAAAAATTCATGTGGGAGCTGGCGCTGGGATCGTTGCTGATTCAATACCTGAAAATGAATGGCTTGAATGTATACAAAAATCTAAAGTATTTATGGATGCTATGGAGATGATTTCTTGATTTTGGTTATTGATAATTACGATTCTTTTACTTATAACTTGGTGCATTATATTGGCGAATGTGATGAGGAAGTTGTCGTAAAAAGAAATGATGAGGTAACCATTGCAGAAATTAGTGATCTTGGTCCAAATAAAATTGTTATCTCCCCAGGACCATGCACCCCAAAAGAAGCAGGAATCTCTGTTGAGATTGTCAAGGAATCCAAGGTTCCATTATTAGGAGTATGCCTTGGACATCAATCCATAGGTGCAGCATTTGGAGCGAAGATCATCAAAGCTCCCAAAGTGTTTCATGGAAAAAAATCGGAAATTGAACATACCAAAACGGCATTGTTTCAGAATATACCTGAATCCTACTCTGTGGTCAGATATCACAGCCTTATAATTGATTACTTAACCTTGCCTAAAGATCTGCAGGTTACTTGTTCTCTGAAAGATGATCCTAAAATTATTATGGGGGTAGAACACATTTCTCGACCAATATATGGTGTTCAGTTTCATCCTGAATCCATTGACACTGATCATGGAATTCAATTAATAAGGAATTTTTTAAATTTATGATTCAAGAATTTATTAAACAGTTGGAAAAAAAAGAGGACCTTGATTTTCTCTCAATGCAGAGCGCAATCGAATTGATTATGACAGGCGAAGTTGACGATCTTTCTATTGAAGCATTTTTACTTGCTCTTAATGCAAAAGGAATCAAAGAAAAAGAAATTTCTGCTGCGGCTAGAGTGATGAAAGAGAAATCTCTTAAGTTTTCCTTAGGCGACGGAGATCATATTGATACTTGTGGTACGGGTGGCTCAGGCCTTCATACCTTTAACTGTTCTACAGCAGCCTCATTTGTAGCAGCTGCTGGAGGCGCCGCAGTTACCAAACATGGGAATAAGGCGGTTTCTAGCAAATCAGGAAGTGCGGATTTATTGGTGGCAGCTGGAGCAAATATAGCTCATGAAAGAGATAAGCTAGAAAATATTTTTAAAAGAGTAGGTTTTGTTTTCTTGTTTGCTCCATTGCATCATCAATCGATGAAATACGTCATGCCAGCTAGGCAGAAAATAGGAAAAAAGACTCTATTTAATTTGCTTGGTCCTCATACGAACCCATGTGGCGCCAAGAGACAGATTTTAGGAGTTTATCAAAAAGATCTAGTAAAGACTTTTGCTTCGGTTGCAAGAAATCTATCGATGGAACATGTTCTTATAGTTCATGGATTTGATGGTTTAGATGAAATTACCATCACCAATTCAACATATATTTCAGAACTGAAAAATAACACAATTTCTGAATACGAAATTTCTCCAAAAGATTTTGGTTTATCTTTAGGAACACTTTCTGAAATTTCAGCACAATCACCGGAGGATAGTTTGCAATTGATAAGAGAAGCTTTCTCCGGAGATAAATCTGCAGTCCAAGATATGATTGCTCTTAATTCCGGCGCAGCTTTGTATTTGGCAAAAAAAGTAAAGTCAATATCCGATGGGATAGAGTTTTCATTTGAGCTTATGAATAATGGTATGGCTGCTGATAAGTTAGCCTCATATGTGAGAGTTTCAAATAGCTAATGAGCATTCTGCAAAACATTGTTGATAAAACTAGAGCCAAGCTTGTTGAAAGAAAGGCAGAGTTGACGCTCAGTCAAATAAAGATTTCTTTACAAGGCCTCAATCTTCCAAAAAGCAGATTCAAAGAAAAGCTTGCATACAAGAGCGAAGCCATAATTGCAGAAATAAAAAAAGCTTCTCCAAGTGCAGGAGTTATTGCAGAAAATTTTGATCCTGTGCAAAAAGCAAAAGAATATGAACTTAACGGAGCATCAGCCCTATCTATTTTGACTGAAGAAGATTTTTTTATGGGAAGCATGGAACATTTAAAAAAAGTTAAGAAGGTAACTTCACTGCCTATTTTAAGAAAAGATTTCATGATAGATGAATATCAAATATATGAATCTAAACTCATTGGTGCTGATTGTATTTTGCTTATAGCTTCCATTTTATCTGATAAGAAAATAGAAGATTTTATAAACATTGCTAAAGAGCTAGAGCTTGATTATTTAATAGAAGTGCATGATGAAGCTGAGCTTAAGAGAATTGCGCATCATGAAGGTGCCTTAATAGGCATAAACAACAGAGATTTAAAGACATTTGAAGTTGACTTAGACAATTCGGTTCGTTTAAGAAAATTATTTAAAGAAGAAAACATATTTATTGCAGAGTCAGGAATCAAATCAAGGGAAGATATGAATTATTTAAAATTTAATGATATTAGGGTTTTTTTAATTGGCGAGAGTCTTATGAGAGGCGATTTCTTTAAAATTTAAACAATTTTCTTGGACTAGTTAACAATATTTAATCCATTGGATAAGCAATGATATCCATTGGTTTAAGCTCTTTTTTAAGCTTATTAAAGTTCTTATAATAAAGCTTAAAGCCACCATCTTCATACAACCAGATATTTGATACTCTTGCTTGATACTCATCATCAACTCTTCCATTAGAGTATTTATAACTTCCTGCAAGATAATATAAAGTTAAATATACCTTCTCAGATAGTTGAATGATTCTAATATTAGAAGGGGTGACGTTTGATTCAACTCTTGAGTAGTAATCTATAACTGAATCAAAGTTTGGCGGCGGATCCTCATAAAAATAATTTTCAGATGATGAACCAGTAATTGCTCCAATTTTACTCTCGTAGAAAAAAATGGTCTCAAAATCTTGGGCATTCCTGGCTTCCCAAAATTTTAAAAGGCTTTGCTTTAGAGCCTTTTCATTATTTTCTGCAGATAAATTGAAACTCAGAAGACCAATTAAAAGAAACGATCGAATCATACATATTTACTTGTAGAGGTCATCATTTTGGCGGTATATTTCATAATTTGTTTAACTGGTATCTTTAATTCCTCGCCGCCCTTATTAACAGCTTGTTGAGCATGAAGATCTTCATCTTCTTTCATGGTTTTTAATATTTCTATTGTTTCTTTATCCTTAGGAGATATTTTATTTAGATGACGATCGATATGGGCAACAACTTGCTTCTCAGTTTCTTCAACAAAGCCCAGGCTAACTTTCTCACCAAATCTTCCAAATATTGCCCCAATTGCAAACGAACCGGCATACCAAATTGGATTTAGAAGAGAGCCACTTCCCTCAAGTTCGTCAAGGCGTTTTTTGCACCATACCAAATGATCAGTCTCTTCCTCTCCAGCTTCAATAAGATGTTTTTTTACTTCCGCATCTTTGCAAACAAGCGACTGTCCTCTATAAAGAGCTTGAGCTGCAACTTCACCGGCAAGATTGACGCGCATCATTTGGATAGAAAGCTTTTTTTCTTCAGGTGTCAATTCCTCAGTATTTTTTTCTGAAGGTTCTGGTGGATACGTTCTGCCTGTCCCAGATTTTTTATTTGATAGCGTTTTTAGTGCAATATCAAATTCATTAACAATATCATCTAAAAATCTCATTTAATTCCTTTAAAACCAATATCTTTTCTGTAAAAGGCGCCATCAAAAGTAACGCTGTCGACGAGATTATAGGCCTTAGATTGAGCAGATTTCAAGTCATCACCAAGGGCTGTTGCGCAAAAGACTCTTCCACCTGAAGTTACAACATTATCATTAAATAATTTTGTTCCTGCATGAAACAATTTCACATCTTGATCTAATCTTATTGGAAGAGTGACTTGTTTATTAGACTCATAACTTTCTGGATATCCTGCGGAGGCGATGACAACTCCGCAGGCATGTTTGTCAGTCCAAGAGATATCATACATATCCATTTCATCGTTAATCGCAGCAAGACATAACTCCACCAAACTGGATTTAAGTCTAATCAATATAGGTTGGGTTTCTGGATCGCCAAACCTGCAATTAAATTCAAGAACTTTTAGCTCGCCGTCTTTTATCATTAGACCTGCATAAAGAAAACCTAAATAGGGAAACCCTTCAGCTATTAGGCCCTCAACGGTTGGTTTCATGACCTCATTAATAATTTTCTCATGAATGCGTTCATCTACTATTGGTGCAGGGCTGTAGGCTCCCATACCGCCAGTATTCAAACCAATATCACCTTCGCCAACAGCCTTATGATCTTGACTTGTAGCTAATGGGATAATCTTATCCTTGCTGACAACAGCTATAAAGGAAGCTTCCTCGCCCTCAAGAAACTCCTCAATTACAACCCTGTTACCAGCATCGCCAAAAGCTTGATCCTGAAAAATACTTTCAAGTGCTTGCCGTGATTCCTTTTTATTTTTGCAAATAATTACACCTTTTCCAGCTGCTAAACCGTCAGCTTTTACAACCGTTGGATAGTCAATGGTTTCTAGATAATTATTTGCAGACTCGAAATCATCAAAAGAGGAGTATCCCGCAGTTGGAATACCATACTTAACAAAGAAGTCTTTTGAGAAAGTTTTTGATCCTTCTAATTGTGCTGCAGCTTGAGAGGGGCCAAAAGTCTTAATGCCTCTACTTTGCAAGAAGTCAGCCATACCCATTACAAGCGGTTGTTCGGGACCAATAATAACTAGCTCTATATTTTCTTCTTTACAAAATTTTTCTACAACTTCAAAGTTATAAGCATCTATAGAAATATTGGTTACCTTTTCTTCAAGCGCAGTTCCAGCATTTCCTGGGCAAACAAAAACATTAGCAACTGATTTATCTTGAGCAGACTTCCAGGCCAGCGCATGCTCTCTTCCGCCTGACCCAATAACCAAAATGTTCATTGCTAATGCCTAAAATGACGGGTTGCGGTAAAAAGCATCGCAATATTATTTTCATCAGCAGCAGCAATTACTTCTTCATCTCTAATTGATCCACCAGGTTGAATAATTGATGCAATGCCACTTGAAGCTGCTTTATCTATGCCATCTCTAAAGGGGAAGAAAGCATCTGAAGCCATCACGGCTCCCTTAACCTCTAAACCTTCTTCTTTAGCCTTTAGATTTGCAATCTCAGCACTGATAACTCTGCTCATTTGACCGGCGCCAATGCCGATAGTTTGTTTATTCTTGACGTAAACAATAGCATTTGATTTTACAAATTTAGCTACTTTCCATGCGAACATTAAATCATTGATTTCCTCAGGGGAGGGTTGTCTTTTTGTCACGCATTGAAGGTCTGCCTCGGGAACAATAAAAGTATCATCACTTTGAATTAATATTCCTCCAGAGACTTTTTTAATAACCCCTGGATATGGATTATCTTGCTCTAAGTCAACGCATAAGACTCTTACATTCTTTTTTTTCGCTAATTCATCCAAAGCATCATCTTCAAAACCAGTTGCCAAAACAACCTCAACAAATTGACGAGTATTTATTTCCTCAGCTGTTTTTTTATCTAGTATTCTGTTTACAGCAATAATGCCTCCAAAGGCCGAAGTTGGGTCAGTCCTAAATGCTAAGTCATAAGCATCAAAGATGGAGTCTGCTTCGGCAACACCACAAGGATTTGCATGTTTCACAATTACGCATGCAGGCTTATCAAATGCTCTTACACACTCCCAGGCCGCATCAGCATCAACAATATTGTTGTACGACAGCTCTTTGCCCTGAAGAATATCCGCATTTGCAATATTTTTATGCTCTAAATTAGAGAAAGTTAATAAATCTGCAGTCTGATGAGGATTTTCTCCGTATCTAAGTGATGCACTCTTGTTAAAGTTAAATTGATGAGCGTTTGAGGAGATGTCTTTTAAATAATTTGCAATAGCTGAATTATATTCAGCCATGAGTTGAAAAACTTTTTGCGAGAGCTCCTTTCTAAATTCGTATGAAATACCTCCATGATTCTGCCACTCGTCAATTAATTGTTCATAATCATTTGGATCAGATACCACCGCTACATCTTTAAAATTTTTAGCTGCTGACCTGATCATGGTAGGCCCACCAATATCTATTTTTTCTATAGCCTCCTCAAATGAACATCCTGAAGCGACTGTTTCTTTAAATGGGTATAGATTAACAACGACCATATCAATAAGTTCGTATCCTCGATCAGTTAATACCTCCATATCTGTTTCTCTTCTTGCTAAAATTCCAGCATGAATTTTTGGATGCAAAGTCTTTACTCGACCATCCATCATTTCTTCAAACCCAGTGAATTCCGAAACCTCCATAACATCATTGGTTATTTTTTTAATTGATTTGTAAGTTCCCCCAGTAGAAATCATTTTTACTTTTTGCTTAAGCAGAAACTTTACTAATTTATCTAAATTAGATTTATCTGAAAGACTTATAAGAGCAGTTTTGGGAGTAATTAAACTCATGATTTCTCTATGATGTTATAGCGATGTAATTTTTTTCTTAGAGTCGCTCTGTTCATTCCAAGAATATCAGCAGACTTTGATTGATTTTCATTAGTATGTCTCATCACTGCTTTCAACAGCTCAGGCTCAACCTCAGCCATAACCATTTCATAGACATTTGCAGGATTTGAACCTTCAAGAGTTGAGAAGTATTTTTTCATAGCCTTCCTTACCTGTTCGCTCAGAGGCTTACCTTTAGATTTTTGAGAGACTATTTTAGTCATTAAGTAGAGTTTTTATGCAAATTATAAATTCTACAGCTGATTAAAAATTGCTCAACTGATTTCAGAGATTTATTACAGTTTTTTTATCATCCCCTAAAATTAATTGCGTTAATTCTCCATTTTTTAAAAATATTTCCGTTCTAGATGCATAATTTGGATGGAAATATGAAATTGCATGATTGTTTGTGATGTATGAAACCAATGCATTGATCACCATGAAGTGGGTAGCTACAATAAAATTACCATTAGCGTCTTTAAGCCAATGAATTAGGTTATTCCGCCAATCTTTGACCGCTTGAGGAAGTTCATCAATTGGAGTTGTGAAAATACTTACTAGCCATTGTTTTTTTTCTTCGGCATCAATATTGTGCGATGGTATTTCAATAAATCTTGGATCTAATTTAAAAGAGTGATTATTTATATCAATTATTTCCATGGTTTCAACAGCTCTTTTCTTTGGGCTCGATAGAAGCTTATAGCTAGAGATTTGATCAGCTAAACTCTTTGCGGCATTTTCTGCTTGCAGACAGCCAAGTTTGCTTAAACCTGGATCAGGATGAACAGACCACTCAGCAGATGCCTCTCCATGTCTTACAAGAATGATATGACTTTGACTCATTACAAAAAATACCAATTATAATTGTTTGATGAGAAAGCCTAGAATTTTTTGTCCTGAATTATCTGCATCAAGTTACAAGTGCACCAACATAAAACAAATACATCATCTTGCCAAGGTTCTAAGACTGAAAGTAAATGACACTGTGGAGTTATTTGATGGCCTTGGCTCTTTTGCAAGCGGAATTATTCAAGATATAGGTAAAACTCATATAAATTTTCATGTTAACGATATCGAATTGACTCAAAGTCCTTATCAAAAATCTTATCAAGCAATAGTCCCCTACATTAAAAAGGAGAATTTAAATTATTTATTACAAAAACTTGTTGAACTGGGTGTTCATTCAATTCTTATATACAAACCTGACCATCTAGATCAATCTCTCGCAAAAAAAGATTTATCTAAATTAAACTTTCGGCTAGAAGAGGCTATGATAAGTGCTTGTGAGCAATCAAGCTGCAATCATCTGCCAAGCATTAGTTATTTTAATGGACTTGGAGAAAGCCTAGACGCAGCAAAGAGATATGATGGTTTCGAGGGAGTATTTGTTCTTGATACAATAGCTAATCAATCAATTAAAGATGATGAAATTTTGAACTTAGATGCTATTAGTATTGTTACTGGTCCCGAATCAGGTTTCTCTGCAACTGAGCGTAAAATCATGAATGAACTCGAATTAAGGTCACTCAAAGCAGGCCATTATATTTTGCGAGCAGAAACAGCACCTATTGTAGGATTAACTATGTTTCACAATTTGGCAGGAGAGTATTAATGCAGGGCACTTCCTCTTTATTTATAACTGATCCTTTAAGTGAATTAAACCCTAAAAAAGATACAACTATTTTGTGGATGCAAGAAATCTTTAGTATGGGTGGGCAAGTTTTTCAGTGTGAAATGAAAGATTTAATCTATGAAGATCATGAAACCTCTGCCAACCTTTATGCAATAAATGATCCAAGCTCTCACCCCCAACTCAGCGAAAGGGTCGATCAATCAAAATTACTTTGCGATATTGATTATATTTTTATGAGGAAGGATCCACCTGTAGATGAGGATTACATGAATGCCTTGCATCTTCTTTCTCAGGCCGAGACAGAAGGAGCCAATATAGTTAACAGACCCGCAGCTTTGAAGAAATTCAATGAAAAGATCTTTGCGCTTCAATATTCTAAATGGATGCCTGATACCAGTGTTATATGCAAAGCAAAAGACTTTGAACTATTTAAAAATAAGCATTCAATTATTATCTTGAAACCCCTTGATGGCATGGGAGGAGAGTCAATTTATAAGTTTGATGAAACTTCAGAAGATCACCAAGATATTTTTCAATCATTAACTAATAATTATCAGACCATGGTCATGGTTCAAAATTTCTTACCTGAAATTTATGATGGAGATTATCGAATACTTATTATCCACGGCAAACCATTTCCAATAGCATTAGCAAGAGTTCCTCAAGGTGGCAGTTTTAAAGGTAATCTTGCGGCAGGTGGTAAGGGCGAAGCTCGAGAACTATCCGATGATCAGCTGAAAGTTAGCATTGAGATTGGCAAGCAATTGTTGGAAGAGGGCATTATATTTGCTGGGATTGATATGATTGGAAATTATTTAACTGAAATTAATATTACAAGTCCTACAGGCGCACGAGAGATCTTTTCTCAAACAGGCGAAAACCCTATAAAGACTTTGCTGCAATCTATATAAGATGCAACCATTAATTTATAAGGAGAGAATTCAAAGGTGGGGATTTAGGAAATCTTTGCTTACTTCTCTAATATTTCATGGCTTTATTATTTTTGGCATCAGCTTTGTTGTGATTCAGCAACCGTGGGAATTTAACAAAGAGGCAATTGTGAATATTAAATTTGCCAATGGAGCGTTTGATATGCAAGGCAGTTCTTTAAATGGAATGCAGTCTCTTCAGCAAACTAATCAGCAAACTGCAATGGTTGCTAGAGACTCAAACCTGCAAGACCAATCTCAGTTTAGCGTCAGACGTTTGGAGTCTAATTCAACCCTAGAAAGTTTTGAGACTATATATTTAAATTCATGGCAGAGACAGATTGAAACAGCTGGATACTATGAAATTTCTAACTCTGACATTATTCAAGGTAACTTTAGAGTTCAAATTAAATCAACTATTGATTATATGGGAAATTTAATTGGCGCTGAGATTTTGAAGTCTTCTGGAAACTCAATGTTAGATACTTTGGCGCTTAGGATTTTGCATCAATCGGCTCCATTTAAGCCTTTTCCAGAGAACATGGTGGCCAACTATCAGCAGCTTGAAATTATTCGTGATTGGAATTTTACAAACTCTTAGTAATGCAGATCCTAGCTTTTGATTTTGGCACACAATACATTGGTATTGCAGTGGGGCAAACAATCACCAAGACATCCTCTCCCTTAACCGTGCTAAATGTTGCTCATGAAGGCAAGGAAATTTGGAATACAATCTCAAACATTATCGCGGAGTGGCAGCCCGATCAATTATTGGTAGGAATGCCATTAAATATGGATGGCAGCCCAAGCAATATGATGAAAAAAATTGACCCATTCTTCAAGAAACTTCAAAAGATTAGCAAGATTCCTTGTGAATTGGTTGACGAGAGACTAACCTCCTTTGAGGCCAATCAGTTGATGCATAAAACTTCAAAAGACGATCGTATTGATGATTTGGCTGCCAAAATATTTTTAGATAATTGGATAGAGAATTATGTCAATTCCAACTAGTTTCATTGATCAATTATTAGATCAAACCGATATTGTTGATGTTGTAGGTCGACGCATACCTCTAAATAAGAAGGGCTCAAACTTTTGGTGTCAATGTCCATTCCATGATGATTCAAATCCATCCATGGCGGTAAATCAGGAAAAACAATTTTTTTATTGTTTTGTCTGCCAAGAATCTGGTAATGCAATTCACTTTATAAGGCGTTATGAAAATCTAGATTTTGTTGATGCAATAGAAACTCTTGCCAGTTCGGCAGGCATGACGGTACCTTACGAAAACAACAAACAGGAAAAATCCAAACCCAGTGGTTTGGTTGAGAAAGCAGTTAAATTCTATCAGGCTAATCTAAATGAAAAAATTGCTTCTCAAGCAGTCCAATATCTAAAAGATAGAAAGATTACAGGAGCCACGGCCAAGAGATTTAATATTGGATATGCACAAGACAAATGGGATGGCCTGTTAAACCACTTTGGATCTGATATTCCCAAAAAAGAATTGGATGAATCGGGCTTGTTTAGTAAAAAAGATGATCGATTTTATGATCGATTTAGGGGCAGAGTTATTTTTCCCATTCGAAATATAAAAGGTGATTTTATTGCTATGGGAGGAAGAATTATAGATGAAGGCGAGCCCAAGTATCTTAATTCGCCAGAGACCTCTTTTTTCAATAAATCAAATGAACTATTTGGTTTGTATGAGGTTAAAGAGTTAGAAAAAAATATTTCCTCTCTAATAGTTGTTGAGGGATACATGGACGTAATAGGTCTTTATGAGCATGGCATAAAAAATGCAGTAGCGACACTTGGAACAGCTGTCACACCAAATCATGTCTCTAAAATAATGCGTTACACAAATAAAATATTTTTTGCATTTGATGGAGATCTAGCGGGAGGCAAAGCTGCCTGGAAAGCAGTTGAAAATACCTTTCCAATTATCAGAGAAGATATTAACATTCATTTTGTTTTTTTTGAGCAAGGTCATGATCCAGACTCCTTCATTAATGAACATGGATTAAAAGCCTTTCAAAGACTTTTGGATGAGTCAATTTCGCTTTCATCCTATTTTTTATCAAAGGTCAAAGAATTTAATTTAGAAACATTAGAAGGGCGAGCACAAGCTGCCGCTTTTGCTATTCCTATAGTGAATAAAATCAACAATTCAGTTATCAAAGAGGTCTATGCCAATGAGGTCTCAAAGTTATGTGGCATGGATATCAAAACCATAGATGCGCCCTCGAGTGCATTGAACAGAAGGACAGAATCAGATAATGCAATAAGATCAAATTCTAATATTCCAGTCAGAGTTAAAGCGGTGATTAATATCTTCAGTGCCTTATTGGCGTTCCCTGCAATTGCTCACGAACCCATCTTTGATGAGTTAAAAGATGATCTAAAGTTTAACTTTTTATTTATCATTCTAGATCTATACAGGCAAACCCCTGATATCAAGCCCTCCAGAGTTATTGAAAGCCTTGAATCAGATCAAATAAAGGGTTATTTCTCAGAAGCAGTGGTGGCTGGGCTTGAATTATCAGAAAAAAATGCATTAATGCTAGTAAACGATTGCATGGATATTTTGTTAAAAAACCAAAAAGATAGGGAGCAAATCCTTAAAGACAAGTATAATGTCGAATCGATCACGTCAGCAGAACGAAGAGATTTACAGCAAATCATCTTAAAAAAGGAAGAAATCACTGACGATGATAGAAATTGGTTAAAGAAATTAAGTTCAAAACAAGATTGAAAAAATTAAATTTGGCATCACATATAATAAATGTTCCAGAATGAGGCATTGAGTGGATAAGTTAAAAAAACAGGGTTCAAGAATTGCAGACTTGATCGAGAAAGGTCGCGAACAGGGCTATCTAACATACGCAGACGTTAATGATCATCTTCCCGATGATATTTCTGATCCCGATCAGGTTGATGAAATCATTGGTATGATCAACGACTTGGGTCTTCAAGTTCATGAAACTGCACCTGACGCAGATACGCTCATGCTTTCAGAGTCATCAGATGATCAAGATGACATAGCTCTAGAGCAGGCTGCAGAAGCACTAGCTGCAGTAGAGAATGAAACAGGCAGGACCACTGATCCAGTTCGAATGTACATGCGTGAAATGGGAACCGTTGATCTGCTTACAAGAGAGGGAGAAATTGAGATTGCAAAGCGCATTGAAGAAGGAATGCGAGACCTTCTTGATGCTAGCGTTCATTATCCAGGCATTGTTGAGCACATTATTGATTTCTATGAACTGGTTAAAAGTGAGGATAAAAAACTTAGTGAGCTACTAACTGGATTTTTAGAAGAGATGGAAGAAGTCCCATCTGCTGGGCCAGGAAGTGAAAAGGCAAAACAGTTAGAAGAAAGCGATGAAGAGGTTGATAATGGGCCGGATCTAGCTGAAGTTCAAAGACGGATGACTAATTTAAAACGTCAATTCAACAAAACATACAAAGTTTTAGATTCTAAAGGCAGGCATTCTAAAGAGGCGAAAGCAGAATTCACCAAACTTGGGTTAATTTTTCAATTTCTTAAGTTTTCACCAAAAATGTTTGAAGATCTAGCATTTTTTGCACGTAGCGATCTGGCAGAGATTCGCCTGCATGAAAAAAGGATTCAGTTTTTATTTGTTAAGTCTGCAAGAATTCCTAGAAAAGATTTCATTGCAATGTACAAAGACAATATCACTAAAATTAAGTGGGTTGATTCTTTGATGAGCAACAAGAAATATTCAAAGAAATCTTTAGAGCACATTAAAACCGATGTGGTGATTGCGCAAAAAGCCATCAAATCTATTGAAGAGAGAGTTGGTCTAAGTGTTAAAGACATTAAAGATATCAATCGCGCAATGTCTATGGGCGAAACAAAAATGCGTCGTGCCAAAAAAGATATGGTTGAGGCAAACCTAAGACTTGTTATTTCCATAGCTAAAAAATACACAAACAGAGGCCTGCAGTTCTTAGATTTAATTCAAGAGGGCAACATTGGTCTCATGAAAGCGGTTGATAAGTTTGAGTATAGAAGAGGCTACAAATTTTCTACATATGCTACTTGGTGGATTAGACAGGCCATTACAAGATCTATTGCTGACCAGGCAAGAACAATTAGAATTCCTGTACATATGATTGAGACCATCAATAAATTGAATCGTGTTTCACGACAGATGATGCAAGACATGGGCAGAGAACCTACCCCGGAAGAGCTCAGCAAAGAGCTTGATATGCCTGAAGACAAAGTCAGAAAGGTCCTTAAAATTGCCAAAGAACCCATTTCTATGGAAACACCAATCGGAGACGATGAAGATTCTAATCTTGGAGATTTTATAGAAGATACCGTTATTCATTCGCCTTTAAAAAATGCTACTGAGGGCAGCCTTCACTTTGCCACTGATGATGTTCTTTCATCGTTAACAGCAAGAGAAGCAAAAGTTCTTAGAATGCGATTTGGGATAGGGATGAATACTGACCATACCTTAGAAGAAGTTGGAAAGCAGTTTGATGTAACCAGAGAAAGAATTCGTCAAATAGAGGCAAAAGCTTTAAGAAAACTAAGACACCCTAGCAGATCTAGTCATCTTAAAAACTTCTTGGATGAATAACAGGATTATTTCCAGTTACCTTTTCTGCCACTAAGGTCCCAGTGGATCCTACTCCACATGAGTTTAATTCGTCTCTCAATATAAATCCGCGCAAACATCTTGCTGTATTCAGGTAATGGCACCATAGCTTTACAGCCGAGTCCATCTATAATTTTAAGCGTTAGGATTTCATCCTCTTTACTCAAAACAATATTATGAGGAATGATATTTTTTGTAAGAACTAAATGCTTTCTTAGCCACGCTTCAAAGGTTTGGATAGCTTGAGTGATTTCGTCAGTTAAACCTTCTCTAAAAAGATAACTCTCCAATGTCTCAGCGATCTCATTGTTATTTCGAATTAATTCAGTTTCTGAGGCTGGCCCTAGGTTTGTTTCTACCATGCCATGCCACCTAGCCAGGTGATCCCATACAGATAAATCATCAGAATGGTTTAAAGCTCTTTGATTATATGCTTTCTCTTCACGTAAATTGTCATCAAAGTAATTATCAGATTTATATCTCTTGTACCAAGGAACATTTTTTTTTAAATTCTCTTGTAAACCCTTATGAATAACTTTGAGACATCGATTAGGATCTTGGGGACTAATGAAGCATTTTCTATTTCCACCTTCAGCAAATGAGGACTCTTCATTTAGATTAATCATGTGTAAATAATACCTCAGGCTCAAAATTATCACACATCATCAATGCTTACTTAAATATTTAATTCTTATATAATGACTGACCTAATTTTTAAGATATCATAGCTACTTCTTTTGGGCCTGTAGCTCAGTTGGTTAGAGCAGTGGACTCATAATCCATTGGTCGGAGGTTCGAGTCCTCCCGGGCCCACCACTCCAATAAAAGTGCGTGAAAAAGGGACATGAAAGGAATCCTTTCCCTTTTTTTTGAAAATAATAATATAATAATATTTCTTAAATTCGAAAAAAAGTGATGATATGGACAATTTAATTCAATTCGATGAATCAGCAATAGATTGGAAGCCTTTACCTGGACCTGATGGTGAGCCTGCAGATCATATCTCTTTATCCTTTTTAAATGTAGATGAAAAAGCCAAAATTGTTGATATTCTATTTAAATTTTCAGCTAACGAAAAAATTCTGATGCATAGGCATACCTCTAACTACAGTACCTTTACTGTAAAAGGAGAGCTTCGAACCTATTTACCTGATGGAGCTTTAAAGGATATTAGGCCCGCCGGAATTTTCAAAGCCGGAACGCCTGGGGAAGCTCATACCGAGGGTGGCGGTGACGAAGATGTGGTTGTTTATTTTAGCTTGAGACCTTATTCAGAAACGGATCCTATTTATGAGATCTTAGATGAGAATTTGGAAGTTACACAAGCTATGAATTTCAATGACTTAAAGGAACTAAATAAAGAATATTCAAGTTAGCTCATATTTTAAAGACTAATTATGGAAGGGTTTGTAAAAAGTGCTATCACCTTTTTATAAACCGTTTCATTGCAGCTATTGTTTTTGGACCTACATGGTGCTCAATGCCTTCACTGTCAATTTCAGCATTAGTCTCATCAACGCCAAGTGCAATTAAACAGGCAAAAACAATTTTATGTCTTTCTTTAACCCGTTTAGCAAGATTAGCACCAGCAGCAGTTAGTTCTACAGGTTTGTAGGGACTAGAACGCAAAAGGTTTTCATCCTGTAATCGTTTGACTATCCTAGAAACAGTAACATGACTCACATTAAAGTAACCTGCTAGATCTAGAACCCTGCATTCACCTGATTCTTCAATTAAATCCATCACAGCTTCAACGTAATCCTCAGCGGTTTCACTGGCATGACGCAAACGAGTCTCTGAAAAGGGAATAGAACGTGCTTTAATTTGTTTTTTCAATGCCCCTCTTTAAAAGAAATTATACTGAATATATCATACCCTTGACACAATCCGTAGCCGTTGTTACATTTATTAACCGTAGCTAATGCTACTGAATTTTTAAAATTATTTAGTGAAAAAATACTTAAAATACGACGATGTAAAAATTTTCAAATATGAGAATTTCTATCTATCAGTAATATATACCATCGGTCATATCCTTGTTGCTATGGCATGCAACAGGATTATTACTGGCGCATCTCTTGATATGGCAGCAGCGGATGCATTTATTGAGCCAATAATAAATGGTTTTTGGTTCTACTTCCTTTTGGTGTTCTTAAAGCAAGTATTTGTTAGAAAGATTGAACAAAGTAAATCGGCGGCAATTAACGTAAGTCAGATAGGTATTTTATTGGCACTTTTATACACTATTGGTCATATTCTTATTGCGATGACTTGTAATAGATTGCTAACCGGAGCCCCATTGAATCTTGCAGTTATCGATGCATTTGTGGAACCAGTAATAAATGGTGTCTGGTTTTACTTCCTTTTTGAAGTGTTCAACAAATACAAGAAGAGAAGAATTTTAAGTGGCTTGAGCGGAGCAACCCGTATGCCCTTAGCAAACTCAATTTCAAAGTTTGCTCCAATAAACAATAAAAAATACTCTGATTTATAAAAGATAATCTATAAAGTTCTTTTGAACTTGCTCTTAATTTCTTCTTACCTCGGCAAACACATTGCTAGATCCATCTTTATAGAGGATTAGGACATCATAGGGCATAAATCGATCACCAACTTCCATGCCTGGAGAACCCATAGGCATCCCTGGAACCGATAGACCTATAGCATTTGGATGATTCTCTGAAAGAAATTGAGTTATATATTTGCTTGGTATGTGACCCTCAAAAATATAACCATCTTTGGAAACGGCTGTATGACAAGATCTGTATTGAGGCTTAATGCCATACATTTTTTTTATCTCATCAAGATTTTCATGATCTTGGGTATTAGCTTTTAAGCCATTCATCTTTAAATGCTCCACCCACATCCTGCAACAACCACAAGTTGGAGTCTTGTGAACCAATAAGACATTATCAGAGTTTGTTTTAGCGAGTAATTCTTGATTAGATAAAGTTGAAACTAAAACGAAAAGACAAGAAGTTAAAAAAATTTTTTTCATAGTTGAGCTCCACTCATTAAGATTTATACTAGCAAATTATAGGCTTATGGCATAATTACCTAAACTTAGGGGAGAAACATTATGGAGAGATACAAAACGTTCAGGGACTTTTACCCATATTATCTTAGTGAGCATGATCACAAGCATACAAAACTACTTCATTTTATAGGGACTTCAATAGCAATATTTTTTTATGTACAGTTTTTTATGAGCTTTAATTTTTTATTCTTGCTCTACTCATTGCTTTCAGGTTATGGGTTTGCATGGGTGGCGCATTTCTTCATAGAGCACAATAAACCAGCTACTTTCTCATATCCCTTATATAGCCTTATAGGAGATCATGTAATGTTTGTTGAAATCCTCACTGGCAAACACAGGATTTTTTAGAATCTACTCAGGGCATTATTACGGCTTTAGTCTCGAGACATTCCTCTAAAC
>QOPC01000028.1 GCA_003331545.1 SAR86 cluster bacterium | reverse complement strand
ATCAATATTGATTATGTGTTCTTTCAGTAAATCTTTCTGATGCCCAACTACGACGGTAATTTTTTTGCTGTTTTTTTGTGCGGTTTTAATGACGTGAGAAATTAAAGTATGGCCGCCTAGGGGCTGCATAACCTTTGGCAGATTAGTGTTCATTCTTGTGCCCTTGCCTGCTGCAAGGATAATAGTATGAATATTCAACGCTCTGACGAATTAAGTTTGATACAAGTACCTTACTTGTTTTTTCTTAATTTTTGAATGGTTTTGATTCTTGCGGCAGCTTCTGCTAATTGGGCGGCTGCTTTGGTGTAATCAAGCTCAGAGTCTTTGTCATGCATATTTTTTTCCGCAAGTTCTTGAGCTTTGATCGCCTCGGCTTCATCCATAGACTCTGCTCGCTCAGCCCTGTCAGAGAGAAAAGTGACTAAATCAGGTTGAATCTCGATGAAACCACCTGAGCAAAAGAATGTTTTTTCATCGCTTCCGTTTTGCACCCTTACAGGCCCTGGGGCCAGTCCAGTTAACAAGGGCGTATGTCCAGGAGCAATTCCTATTTCACCAAGAGAGCCTGTTGCAAAAACCATAGTGCCTTCACCAGAGTAAATTTCCTCGCTTGATGAAACTATACTGACTTTAATGGTGGACATGAATTATAAGGTTTTTGCTTTCTCTACAGCTTCTTCAATAGTTCCAACCATGTAAAAGGCTTGCTCTGGGAGATCGTCGTAATCACCAGCAAGAATCCCTTTAAATGATTTGATCGTATCTTCAAGTTTTACATATTTCCCAGGGGAACCAGTGAAGACTTCTGCAACTGTAAAAGGCTGAGAAAGAAATCTTTCAACTTTTCGAGCTCTTGAAACTGCTAACTTGTCTTCTTCTGATAGTTCATCCATCCCTAAAATAGCAATAATGTCTTTAAGCTCTTTGTATTTTTGTAATACCCCTTGAACACCTTGGGCAACATTGTAATGCTCCTCGCCAACCACTAGTGGATCTAGCTGTCTGCTGGTTGAATCCAGTGGATCTACTGCTGGATAAATTCCAAGCTCAGCAATTTGTCTTGAAAGCACAACGGTTGCATCTAAGTGAGCAAAAGTAGTAGCCGGTGATGGATCTGTTAAGTCATCAGCTGGAACATACACAGCCTGAATTGATGTAATAGAACCATCTTTTGTTGAGGTGATCCTTTCTTGTAAAGCACCCATTTCTTCAGCCAATGTAGGCTGATAGCCAACAGCTGATGGCATTCTGCCTAGTAATGCAGAAACTTCAACTCCAGCTAATGTGTATCGATAAATGTTATCGATAAACAATAAGACATCTCTTCCTTCATCCCTAAACTTTTCAGCCATGGTCAATCCAGTCAAGGCAACCCTGAGTCTGTTTCCAGGAGGTTCATTCATTTGTCCGTAAACCATGGCTACTTTAGATTCGCTTGGTGTCTCGACATTTACAACTCCAGATTCTTGCATTTCATAATAAAAGTCATTTCCTTCTCGAGTTCTTTCTCCAACTCCCGCAAAAACAGAAAGACCTGAATGCTCGGTTGCAATATTATTAATAAGCTCCATCATGTTAACGGTCTTACCAACCCCTGCTCCACCAAACAAACCAATTTTTCCACCTTTTGCAAAGGGGCAAATCAAATCAATAACTTTAATACCGGTCTCAAGAAGATCATCTGATAAAGACTGATCCATGTAACTTGGTGGCTTTCTATGTATGGGCATTTGCTCTTCTGCCCCAATTGGACCGCACTCATCAATGGGATTGCCCAAAACGTCCATAATTCTACCCAATGTTTTTTCACCCACTGGAACTGAAATCGGTGCATTTGTTCGCTCGGCAGTTAAGCCTCTTTTTAATCCTTCGGTTGTTCCCATGGCAATTGCTCTAACAATTCCGTCCCCAAGCTGTTGCTGAACTTCAAGCACTGTGCCTGTATCAGTTAATTTAATAGCTTCGTATACCTGAGGGATGTTGTTTTTTTCAAACTCAACATCGATAACTGCTCCGATAATTTGTGTTACTAGACCATTGCTCATTTCTTTCTCCTTAAACCGCAGCCGCTCCACCAACTATCTCAGATAATTCCTGAGTGATGGCTGCTTGTCTTACGTTGTTGTATAACAGTTCCAATTCTTTAATTAAATCTCCAGCATTTTCAGTGGCATTTTTCATTGCCAGCATTTTTGCTGCTTGTTCACATGCGCTATTTTCAATTACCGCATGATAGATTAGCGACTCGATGTATCTTGTCATTAAACCCTCTAATAACTCTTGAGCCTCTGGCTCATAAATATAATCCCAATGAGTTGGGGCAAGTTCATCTTTTTCTTCAGCTGGCAATGGAATCAATTGCTCAACTTTTGGCTCTTGTGTCATAGTATTCACGAAACCATTTCCACATAGATAGACTCGATCTATTTCACCATTCCTATGAAGGTCTAAAACTATTTTTGTAAGACCAATTAATGCGTCAGGATCTGGTTTATCTCCAAGCTTTTGAACATTGGCAACCACATCACCGCCTACAGACTTAAAGAAGCTTGCTGCTTTTAAACCAATTAATGCAAAATTTGATTCGATGCCTTGAGCATTTAGTTCAGCTGATTTACTTATTACTTGCTTAAACAAGTTAATGTTCAGGCCACCACAAAGGCCTTTATCAGAGCTCACAACTAAAAAGCACGCCTTCTTGGTTGCTCTATGCTCATAAAATGGATGTGAATATTCTGAGCTCGAATTTGCAATATGGGAGATAACTTCTTTAATTTTTTCTGAATAAGGTCTGCCAAGCTGCATTTCACTTTGTGTTTTTTTAATTTTGCTGGCTGCTACCATTTCCATGGCCGAAGTAATCTTTTGCGTGCTCTTAATGCTCGCAATCTGCTTTCTTACTTCTTTGGTATTAGCCATTATTTATCAATTAGAATGTCTGTGTTTTTTTAAACTGTTCAACAATTTCGGTAAATTGTTTTTCAATGTCGTCGTTCCAGTCACCTGTATCATTGATACTTTTTTCAAGATCAGCCTTTTCTGATGAGAAGTAACCATGAAGCGCCTCTTCGAAGTTACCAATTTTTTCAACCTCAACATCATCCATATATCCCCTATCTGCTGCAAAGATACTTAAAGATTGTTGAGCAACGCTCATAGGCGCATATTGTTTTTGTTTAATTAGTTCGGTAATTCGTATGCCTCTAGCAAGTTGAGCTTTGGTAGCATCGTCTAGGTCTGATGCAAACTGAGAGAAAGCAGCTAGCTCTCTGTATTGAGCCAAGGCAGTTCTTACACCGCCACTAAGTTTTTTCATAATCTTGGTTTGAGCAGCTCCACCAACCCTTGAAACAGAAATACCTGGATTAATGGCTGGCCTGATACCTGAATTAAATAGATCGGTTTCCAAGAAAATTTGGCCATCGGTAATTGAGATTACATTTGTAGGAACAAAAGCTGATACATCGCCTGCCTGTGTCTCAATTATTGGGAGCGCTGTTAATGATCCTGTTTTACCTTTAACTTTTCCATTTGTAGCTTTTTCTACATAATCTGCATTTACTCTAGCGGCTCTCTCTAAAAGTCTTGAGTGTAGATAAAAAACATCCCCTGGATAAGCTTCCCTGCCTGGGGGTCTTTTTAAGAGGAGAGATACTTGTCTGTATGCGACTGCTTGTTTGGAAAGATCATCGTAGACAATTAGGGCATCTTCTCCTTTGTCTCTAAAGTATTCGCCCATGGAACAACCTGAGTAAGCAGAGAGGTATTGCATCGGTGCTGGATCAGACGCTGATGCTGAAACTACAATCGTATGTTCTAGCGCTCCATGTTCCTCTAGTTTTTTCACAACATTTACAACCGTCGATTGTTTTTGCCCAATAGCAACGTATATACATTTAATGCCTGTTCCTTTTTGGTTGATGATTGCATCAACTGCTACAGCAGTCTTGCCTGTTTGCCTATCACCAATGATTAGCTCTCTTTGACCCCTACCAATTGGAACCATCGCATCAACAGCTTTTAGACCAATTTGTACTGGTTGATCAACTGATTGTCTTGCAATAACGCCTGGAGCCACCACCTCAACTGGCGCTGTGGCATCAGTCTTAATTTCACCTTTACCGTCAATTGGATTACCAAGAGCATCGACCACTCTTCCAAGCAATTCTTCACCAACTGGGACTTCTAAAATTCTTCCGGTACAGACAGCTTTTTGTCCCTCAATTAAACCAAGGTAGTCTCCCAAAACCACAGCACCTACTGAATCTTGCTCAAGATTTAGAGCTAAACCTAAGACACCGCTTTCAAATTCTATAAGCTCTCCATACATAACATCGCCCATGCCATGTATACGCACAATGCCGTCTGATACGCTAACGATAATGCCTTCGTTTTTTCTTTCGGCTGAAAGATCTAGGCCTGAAATTTTTTCCTTTAATACGCTGGAAATTTCTGATGGATTTAATTGGCTCATTTTTTTACCTTAAAAATTTAATTGATTTACTAATTTTTTGACCTTTCCTTTTATGGATAGATCTAAAGTCTCATCTCCGACTTTGATAGATAGACCACCCATAATTGAGGGGTCTTCTGAAAATTCTATGTTTGAACCCTCTCCGTGTTCTGCAAGAAGTTTTTTGATGATAATATTTTTATTATCTTCTGAGGGCTGATTTGCAACATTAACAACAATAGAGCTGATATTGCTGTGTTGCTCTAACAGTTGTTGATAACTGGTGTTAATTGCATCGATTAAATTAAGTCTCTTGTTATCTGCAAGGAGCTCTAACATTTTATTTGATAAGTCGCAGATTTCACCATCTGCCAAACCTATGATGATTTGGGCAATTTTTTCTTTTGAGAGCTCTGGATCTTCAATCAAACTGGAAACCTCCTTTGTGTTAGACACTGCCGATAATAAGGCCAGGTCCCTTGCAACCATTTCGTGGTTACCAGCATCTAAAGCTGCTGTAAAAATCGCTTTAGCATATGGTCTTGCAAGTGGAGAAAGTTCAATCATTTTCTATAGCTCTGCTGCCGCTTTTTTAAGCAGCTCTTGGTGTTTCTCGGGGCTAATCTCATTACCTAATATTTTTTCAGAGGTATCAATTATTAGTTCTGACATTTTTTGTCTTAACTCTTCTTTAGCTTTATTAACATCATTTTCAATGGTCTTGGATGCTGAAGATAAGATTTTTCCTGCCTCAACCTCTGCTTTTTCAGTTGCATCATTGACGATTTGAGAAGCTCTAGAGTTAGCTTTTTCTAATATCTCAGCAGCTTGTTCTTTTGCTTTGTTCATCTCTTGATCAAAAGCAAGTTGGGCTTCTTCAAGAGAGTCGTCTGCTTTTTTTGCTGCCTCTAAACCATCTGCTATACGCTTTTCTCTCTCTTCCATGATTGCAATGATGGGTGGCCATACATACTTCCAGCATATTGCTACAAAAATAACAAATGCCAAAGTCTGACCTAAGAGTGTTGCGTTAATATTCATTGTCTTTTATTTAAGCAGCAAACATTAAGTAAAGACCCAACCCAACACCGATCATTGGAACAGCGTCAACAAGACCCATAACAATAAAAAGTTGAGTTCTTAACATTGGGATAAGTTCTGGTTGACGCGCCGCGCCTTCTAAAAACTTACCACCCAATACGCCCACACCGATAGCAGCGCCAACAGCACCAAGGCCGATCATAAGACCTGATGCTATGTATATAAGTGATTGTTCCATTCTTTTCTCCTAAAAATTAAAGACCTAATGGTCTTCTGTTTCATGCGCCATTGCCAAATAAACAATGGTTAGCACCATAAAAATAAAAGCTTGTAGAGCTAAAATCAAAATATGAAAAAGTGCCCATATTAAATGGAGGCCCACTCCAAGTAAACCTATTGATATAGAACTAAAAGTTAACATTAAAGCTATTAAAATAAATATCATTTCGCCCGCGTAAAGGTTGCCAAATAATCGCAAACCGAGAGATATAGGCTTGGCAATTAGATTTACGCCTTCTAGAACTAAATTAACAGGCATCATCCACTTGCCAAAAGGATGCAGAGTTAGTTCAGCCAGAAACCCTTTTAATCCTTTAATTTTAATACTATAAAAAATAATTAATACAAACACCGCCAACGCCATTCCCAAAGTAATATTAGGGTCGGTGGTGGGGACTACCTTGAAGTAGGAGTCTTTAGAGTCTTCAACCATTCCCGTCGCTTCTGCAACCTGTCCTGCAAGGGTGGGTAGATAATCTACGGGCACTAAATCCATCAAATTCATTAGAAAAACCCAAACCAGCACAGTTAATGCCATTGGGCCTATTAGGTTGTTTTTTGCTGATGTAAATATGCTTTGCACATTATCGTTTACAAATTCGATGCACATCTCAACAAAGTTCTGAATCCCAGACGGCGCTTCTGTTGAAAGCTTGGGAATGCCAAATCGAAATAGGGCCACGAAAACAAATCCTAAAAAGATTGACCAACCCAAGGAGTCCACATGAAATGCCAAGAAACCCATTTGATCAACTGCATTGTGGTCACAAGTCCAACCATCTGGTGTTTTACCACAAACTAGATTGGTAAGGTGATGTTGGATGTATTCTGCGCTTGTTTGTTCGCCAGATGCTGATGCCATTAGGTTGTTTTAATTGGTTGAGGGTTAAAAGTTGTGTTCAAGTATATTAGTAAAAAGATGGCAATGAGGGTATTTTCTGGAATGTATGTCAATGAAATAATTGTGAAAATAATAAAGGTTGCCCACCTAAAAACAAAGGCTAAATAAAGATTCATAAACTCGTTTTTTGGTTTGCTTGCGATATAAATAATTGCCGATAGTGAAAACAAATAAACAATAAATATTGGTTGAACAAATATTGGAAACAAGGCGGCTGAAACCAGAAGGCCGATAGCAGATAACCAGTTGTTTTTTAAAGTTTTAATTTTTTCTAAAGTATGTTTTTTACGGAGGGAATTATAAAAATTTATAGTCTATAGAACAAGCTTAATTATTCTTTAATTTTAATAATTTGCTGATAATTGACTCTCTTTCGTCTTTGGATGAGTAAGTAATAGATATTTTTCCTTTTGAAGCAGATTGTTGATCGATTTGGATGTTGTGGCCCATATTTTCTGAAAGCTCTTCTTCTATGTTTAAAAGATCTCGGTTTTTTGTATTTGCTTTATGTTTTATTTTAGTGGGTTTGTTTGATTTAGCAGCATCTTTAACGGTCATGCCCAAAGAAACTATCTTTTGTGCAAGTTCTTCTGCTTCTTTTGGCTCCATGGATGCAAGAATTTTTGCGTGCCCTTTTTCTAAGTCACCTGAATACAAAAGATCGATAATTGAAGCAGGAAGATTCAACAACCTCATAGAATTAGCCACGGAACTTCTGGCTTTTCCTGTTACTTCAGAAATTTTATCCTGTGTTAAAGAGAACTCTCTTTTCAACCTGTCGTAGCCCCTCGCCTCCTCAATGGGATTTAAGTCTTCACGCTGCAGATTTTCAATCAACGCAAGCTCCAATGAGAGCTGATCCTCTGCTGCATCAACCATGCACGGTGCGGTTTTAAGTCCTGCTTTTTTTGCTGCCCTTAATCTTCTTTCACCAGCGATTAACTCGTAACCGCCGGCACCAGTTTCCCTTACAAGCATTGGTGACAAAATACCGTGTTTTTTTATTGACTGAGAAAGTTCTATAATTTTTTGTTCGTCAAACGATTGTCTAGGTTGATAGCGGTTGGGTTTTATTTGGTTTAGATCAATCTCTTTGATGGATTGTTTGTTTGGGGCCGCAACATCACCAAGAAGAGCATCTAGGCCGGTGTTAAGTATTTTATCTGCCACTTTCAATTCTCCTGATAAGCTCGCCCGCTAGAGCTAAATATGCCTTAGCGCCAAATGAGGACGGCATATATTGTATTGCTGAAGTCCCATGACTCGGCGCTTCTGCTAATTTAACATTTCTTGGTATAAGGGTGTTAAAAACCAAAGCAGGAAAGTGTTTTTCTAATTCCTCAGAAACTTCTTTGGCTAAATTATTTCTCATATCAACCATAGTTCTAATTATTCCGAATACTCTATTTTCTGTAAGGTTTTTATTTTTTAATGTATTAATGGTGTTTACAAGAGATGAAATGCCCTCTAAAGAATAATATTCACATTGAAGGGGTATTAGCGTTGCAGTTGCGGCAAAAAGAGACTCAAGCGTAAGCTGGTTAAGTGATGGGGGTGTATCCATAATGATAAATTCGTAGTCCAGTGGGTCTAGTTGTTTTTTTAGCTCTCCCTGTTTGCTCTCATTTCGAATATAAACCTCTAGCGCTATTAGGTTTTCACCTCCCGGCAATATGTCATATCCGCTTGGGGATTTAAGTATGTGATCGTTGATGTTTATGCTTTGAGAGTAAACCTGAAATAAGGTTTTTTCGTTTCTTGGGGCGCCAGCTGCTGTGCTTGCATTCCCTTGGGGATCTAGGTCGACTAATAAAACTTTTCTTTTTGTTGCTGCAAGAGCTGCGGCAAGATTTACTGCTGTAGTTGTTTTTCCAACACCCCCTTTTTGGTTGGCTATGGCAATTGTATGCTTCATTTTTGGATAATTTCTAAAATGTGTCTATTTGTATCTTTGGTCTTTTTTTTGTGAATAACATAAGAGTAAGTATTATTGTCCAGCTGGGCAACCTCTTCGTTTATTTTTTTTAATTCCCCCTTCATAAATAGAAATTTTCCGTTTTTGGATAACAGGTGTTCTGATAATTCAATAATTTTTGGTGCTGATGCAAGGGCTCTGGCTGTAATGATATCGAACTTATGTGGGGTTACTGTTTGTGGGGTTATTGCCTTATCCAATACGTGTGCGTTTGAAAGTTTTAGTGTGCGAATGGTTTTTTTTATGAAATAAGCTTTCTTCTTGTTTTTTTCAGACATGGTTACTTGTGATTGCGGTTGATTTATTGCTATTACTAGGCCGGGGAGCCCAGCACCGCTTCCTATGTCTAGTATTTTTTTTTCTGGGGGTATGTGCTCAAGAATTACTTCGCAATCAAAGATGTCTAATGACTCTATTTCTTTCTCTGTAAAACGACCAACTATATTGTGGGCTTTGTTGAACTTTAGTATTTCATTAACAAAAACTTTTATTGGGTCGTTTGTGTCTTTGTTATTTTTAATTTTATTTTGCCTTTACTAGCAGCTCGCTCTTTTTGATTGTGATCGCTATTAAATTTATTGCGGCCGGTGTCACGCCCTCAAGCCTGCTTGCTTGTCCCAGGGTTGATGGTTTGTGTTTTTCCAGCCTTTCAACCACTTCGTTTGAAAGACCTTTTATGTTTGGGAAATTTAAATCGACGGGTATTAAAACCCTTTCATTCCTTTTGGAGCTTTCAACCTCTCTTCTTTGTTTTGCAATGTAGCCGCTGTATTTAATTTCATTCGCAGCTCTCTCAAAAAACTTGTTAAAATCATTTGAAATTTTTAAGAGTTCTTTTACCTCTGTTGGTGCAATATCGGTTCTTTTTAATAATTCTGCGCCAGTGGTTGGTTTGTCATTTTGTTTCGTTTTAATTTTCTTTATTTGTTTTAAAAATTCTTGGTATTGATTTTCATTTTCTTGATAAGCATTAAATAGTTCTTCTGTAATCAGCCCAAGTGAGTGAGCTTTTTTGGTTAGCCTTTGACACGCTGTGTCTTGAGAGAGCATGAGACGAAATTCTGCTCGGCTTGTAAACATTCTGTAGGGCTCTGTCACGCCATGAAGGGTAAGATCATCTATTAGCACACCAATGTATGCTTCGCTTCTATCGAATATTACCCTTGGTTTATCTAAAATATCTTGGGCAGCATTTATGCCTGCAACAAGTCCCTGTGCTGCTGCTTCTTCATAACCGGTAGTTCCGTTGATTTGGCCTGCAAGATAAAGATTTTTAATAAATTTAGTTTCTAGTGTTGGTTGTAATGATCTAGGGTCAATGAAGTCATATTCAACCGCGTAACCATACTCTTCAATCTCACAATTTTTCAGTCCTTTAATTGATTCTACAAACTCCTTCTGAGCCAAGGATGGTAAGCTTGTAGAGATGCCGTTTGGGTAAACAAGGTCTTTATCAAGGCCCTCTGGTTCTATGAATATCTGATGGCTTTCTTTTTCACTAAACTTGTTAATTTTATCTTCTATTGATGGGCAGTATCGAGGGCCTATTCCAGAGATTTTTCCTGAATACATTGCTGATAAATGGGTATTGTCTTCAATAATTTTGTGGGTTTGTTTGTTGGTTCTGGTTATGTAGCAAGAAATTTGTGGAAGTCTTGTTGTGGGTGGCTGAAGAACCGACATTGAGGGTGGATCTTGATCACCGGGTTGTTCTTCCATAACACTTATATCTATGCTGGATAGTTTTATTCGAGCAGGCGTGCCAGTTTTAAGTCTCCCCATTGGTAATTTTAAATCGTACAGTTTTTCTGACAGGGGAATTGATGTGCTGTCACCAACGCGCCCGCCTGAAATTTTTTCATTGCCTTTAAACATCACTCCATTTAAGAAAGTACCTGTTGTTAATATGGTTTTTGTGGAGAATATGGTCTCTCCTGATCTCAGTTCAACACCTTTAATATTGTTATCTTCAAGGATAATGTCTACCACCTCACCCTCCTTGATAGTGATATTTGTTTCAAACAAAAGCTCTTGTATAGCATTTTTATATTTATCCCTATCACATTGCACACGAAGAGCCTGAACTGCGAAGCCTTTTCTGGTGTTCAGAGTTCTTGATTGAATGCCTGAGCGATCTGTGGCTTTTGCCATAATTCCACCTAGGGCATCAACCTCTCTCACAAGATGAGATTTTCCCAGTCCTCCAATGGCTGGGTTGCACGACATTTGACCTATGGTTCGAGTTTTAAAGGTTACCAAGCAGCAATTCAACCCCTGTCTAAATACTGCATGGGCCGCCTCAACACCGGCGTGACCACCACCAATTACTATTACATCAAACATATATATAAGAATGGTATAACAACAATATATTATTGTTGTTATTATTAAGAAGGTTTTTTCTGTTGATAAAACATAGCCGGCCTTTAAAGATAAGACTTTCCAGCATTAACAAACAATGTAAACCAAACCTCATAAACTGTTGCCTAATATTAAGTAATTTGTGGATAAAAAAAACAAAAAAATTAACCACAGATTACTCACATTTTATCTACTTCCCTATGCAAAAATCATTAAAAATATCACCCAGCAATTCATCTGGGTATTTAATACCCAAAAACTCATCAAACGAAGATCGAACCAATCTCAGATCTTCTGCGGCAATATCAACATCACGCTCATTTGAAATTTTCTCCAAACAAGAATTCAACTGAGACAAAGCTGCGTTGAACAAAACAAGGTGTCGCTCTCGAATTATAAAAGTTTTTTTTGAATCACCTGTATTTTTTTGTATGGATTCAACAATCATTTTCTTTAAGTCTTGAACGCCCTCACCCGTTTTTGCAGACAAGACGCAATCATATGTTTGAGTGGGATTTTTTTCATCTGACTTATTGAATAAAAGTAAGTAGTTTTTGCCTGATAACCTTGATTGAAAATCTTCAATATAATTTTCAGTAAGGTGGTCTAATA
>QOPC01000027.1 GCA_003331545.1 SAR86 cluster bacterium | reverse complement strand
TTAATTCCTTCTCATTTAAGGGTATTAGTGTCCTAGATCAAGAACTAGATCTAGGGTTTTTCAACGAATTAGGAGGAGCATGAGATCTCTATATCTTTTGCCCAGTCTGGAGATCTACTAGCAAAATACTCGAATTGTTCCAACTCGTCATAGGGATGAGTAATTACATGAATTAAAGTCTCAAGCATAGAGAGATTTAAATTTTCTGCTGCTTCAATTGCTTCTTGAGCCATATAATTTCTAAGAATAAATTTGGGATTATTTTCATTTATAAGTGATACTTTCTCATCAATAGATGAAGGCTCAATTTTATGTCGAGCTTGATAGGATTTTATCCAGGACTTAGCAATATGTGTATTGAGCTCAGGAGTTTCCTCATTGGTTATGGCTTGAGAAATATTTCTAAATGTATTTGTATAATCTAACTTTTCAGACTCCATAATATCCAATAAACCTTGAATTAATTGCGCATCATCTCTATTAAATTTTATAAGCCCAAGTTTTTTTTGATATAGCTCAGCTAGAGTTTTTTGAAAAATTGGCTCGTATGTTAGCAAAATCTCACCTTGGCTTTCTTCAGAAACTAAAGATGATAGGGCATGACCAAGAGCAGAACAGTTCCACAATCCTATATATGGCTGATTTTTAAATGCATACCTGCCCTGATGATCAGAATGATTACAGACATATGATGGGAGGTAATCTTCCATAAATCCATATGGCCCGTAGTCAAATGTTTCTCCCAAAATACTCATATTGTCAGTATTCATTACTCCGTGATTAAAGCCACAAGCTTGCCACTTTGCAATTAAACAGGCTGTTTTTTCAACCACTGACCTAAAAAAATCTTCATAAGAATTCTTAGTCTTTAGAAAGTAAGAAGGATACTGATGAATGCAAAAATCTGCCAATGCTTTCACATGCTCGGGTTTGTTGTTGTAGTGAAAGTATTCAAAATTTCCAAACCTTATGTGACTTTTAGCAGTTCTAACGAGCATTGCTGCAGTTTCACTTTTTTCTCTTATTACTAATTCATCACTGCCAACAATCATTAGAGCTCTCGAGGTTGGGATTGACAAAGCATGCATAGCCTCACCACACAAATATTCTCTTATTACAGACCTTAAAACAGCTCGACCATCTCCAAACCTTGAGTAGGGAGTTTTACCTGCGCCCTTAAGGTGAATATCGATCAAACCACTAGAGGAATTTATTTGTCCAAGTAGCAATCCTCTTCCATCACCTAGTTGCTCTACATATTGACCAAATTGATGGCCTGCATAAACCATGGACAATGGTTTTAATGTCTTGATTTGAGAAGAGCCATTAAAAATTTCTAGGAGCTTATATCCCTCAATATTTTGAAGCCCCATTTCTTTTTTTAATTGAGCGTTCTCAATTACAAGTGAGGGATTTTTAAATCCTTCCCAGTTTTGAAGATTGTAAAATACCTCAGGAAGCTCAGCATAAGCATGAGGCTTGATGAGGCTCATTTATCCTTTTGCAATTTGAATTAAATTAGCAACATGATCGTCTTTAGAATGATCTGAACCCAAATGCTCAACTTCGTTCCACATTGCTGCAGTACAAATCGGTCCTAGATCGTCTTTTAAGGCATGAGCTACTTCTTCACCTGTTCCGCAGAATCCTAGTGTCTCCACCATCTCATCAGTTACCAAAGAAAACATTTCTTCCCATTTACCTTCAACAGAAAGTTTATGCAATGCCGCATTTATGTCTTCCCATCCATGAAATTCTAAAGCTGGTCTATAAGTTCTTGTTGAAGCATAAAAACTAATTCGTGCAGCAACATTTCTTTTTGCTGTTTTAAGATCTTCTTCAGTTTCACCAGTAGCAATGAAGCCACCCCAAAGTAATTCGCATTCCTTGGGATCTCTACCAGATTTTTTTGCTCCTTCTGATACTGCTGGCAAAATAATATCATTTATGTATTTTGGAGAGCACATAGGGTGCAGCAACAAGCCATCGGCTACTTCACCAGCAATCCTAGCCATTCCAGGACCGAGCCCTGAAACATATATAGGTGGCGCACTAAAATCCATTGGAGGAGGCGTGAACATTGGAGTCATAAGAGTATGCGTATAATGCTCACCTTGAAAATCTAGCTTTTCACCTGTTTTCCATGTATTCCAAATTGCTTTAATAGCTAGAATATATTCGCGCATTCTAGGCGCTGGAGGGGACCAAGGCACGCTAAACCTTCTTTCGTTATGTCCCTTAACCTGAGTGCCTAAGCCAAGTTGAAAACGACCATCACCAAAAGATTGTAAGTCCCAGCCCATGTTTGCAACAGTCATTGGACTTCTTGGAAAAGCTATTGCTAATCCAGTTCTAACTATCATTTTTTTAGAGTGCTCTAAACCAAGTAACACTGGCAAGAAGGGCTCATTATTTAGCTCACCTGATACCAAAGCATCATATCCCAATGCCTCAGCATGCTTCACTATTTCAACAGTATTTTTTGATAGACCAGGTATGTAAGTTTCAATTCTCATATTTATTTAATGTTTAGTTTTGTATTTGCAAATTTTTGAGCCCATTGATAATTAGGCTTTCCTGATGGAGCTCTTTCAATTATGTCAGAAAAAATAATTTCTTTTGGCATTTTATAACTTGCAATGTATTTTGAGGCTATCTGTTTAATTTCATCTATTGAAATATCTTTTTCTTCTCTTCTTTGAATGACTCCAACGACTTTTTGACCCCATTTTTCATCTTTAACTCCAACAACCAGGCAGTCAAAGATATTTGGATGAGCTTTTAGCGCCATTTCGACTTCTTCAGGAAATATTTTTTCACCACCTGAATTTATTGAAACACTTCCTCTTCCAAGAAGAGTCATTTGACCATCTTCTTCATACTTAGCCATATCTCCAGGAACGGAATATCTCTCACCATTAACTTCTATGAAAGTTTTTTTAGATTTTTCTTCATCTTTATAATACGCAACTGGTACATGTCCCTTTCTTGCCAAATATCCAATGGTATCAGTATCATTTGGTTGAACTATTTCTAGTGTTTCAAGATTTAAGATTTCACTAAAGCTGGGCTTTGTAAATTTTGGACCACCGCCAGAATCTTTTAGCTTCCCATCTTTAGTATGAATATTTACCCCAGTGGCACCTGTCTCCGATGAACCAACAGCATCTATCAAAAATAGATTAGGTAAATATTCTAAGATTGCATCTTTGATGGATGCACTAAAAACAGATGCTGTACTTGCAAGAACAAATAATGAGGAAAGATCCAACCCTTTTTTTATTGCACCAGGCAGAGCGTCACAAAGCGGTCGACCCATTGCATCACCTGTAATAGTAAGATTCATTACTTTTTCTTTAGCAATAATTTCCCAAATATAGTCAGCATCAAAAGAAATTTGATCATTGATGATGAATTTCCAACCAGAAAAGAATGCATTAAATGATTGCCATTGAGCCGCACCGTGCATTAACGGAGCCAAAGCAAGAGCTGTAGTTTGATCTTGCAAGCACTTATCTGCAAATGCTTCAGGTGTAGGATATTTTTCTCCAGTAACTGCATCAATTCCTCCTCCAAGCGTCATGAGCACGTCTTCCATTCGCCAGACTACGCCTTTTGGCATCCCAGTTGTGCCTCCTGTGTAGAGGATGTATTTGTCATTACCAGATCTTTCTACCATTAGCCTAGAATCATCTTCATCGACAATAAGCTTTTCAAAATCATAACTTTCATTGACAACATCTTCTCCCTTGGAATCGTCATTGATGCAAATAAAGTTTTTTAAAACTGGTAAATCATTTTTAATATTATTAAGTTTTGTACCAAACTGCTTGTGATAAAAAACAGCTTCCATGTCAGCATTATCAATTAAATATTTGAGCTCTTCTTCGACATACCTATAATTAATGTTTATTGGAATCGCACATAATTTATATGCACCCAACATTACTTCAAGCCACTCTATGCAATTAAAGGCATAAATTCCTATATGACTACCTTTTTTTATCCCTAATTTTTTTAAGGCATTTGCGGCTTTATTTGTTCGAGAATCTAATTCTTTGTAAGTAAGCCTTGTTGACCCAAGAACAACTGCTTCCCTATCTGGGATTCGATCAACGACTCCCTCAAAGATGTCTGCAGCATTAAACTCCATTAGACGTTTGAGGAATGATCTTTCCAGTATGGATCTCTAAGCCTTCTTTTATATAGTTTACCGTTTTCATCTCTGGGCAGCTTTTCAATAAAGTCTATGCTCCTTGGTAATTTCATTTTTGCAAGATTCTCTTGAGCAAAATGCATTAACGTGGCAAGCAATTCATCTGATTCTTGATGATCATTATTTAGCTCAATGACAGCTTTAACTTCTTCGCCCCATTCTTCGTTTGGAATTCCAAAGACAGCCACATCAGCTACAGCTGGATGCATTAGAAATGCACTCTCTATTTCTGCAGGATATATATTAGCCCCACCTGAAATAATCATATCTATTTTTCTATCACATAAAAATAAGTAACCTTCAGCATTCAAATACCCAATATCACCAACTGTAAAATAAAGTTGATCATCGATCACCAGTCTTTCTTTCTTTGTTTTTGCCTCATCTCCCTTGTATTCAAATTTGGTTGCTTCTCCCAGCTTCATAAAAACTGTGCCTTGAGTATCTAAGTCAGCTTCAGTACCATCTTCACTGATAATTTTTATCTCTGCACCTGGCCATGCTTGACCTACGGTGCCAGGAAATTTTGACCAAGATTGGGCATCTACAACCGTTCCACCGCCCTCGGTTGCAGCATAATATTCCCAGATAGAATTACCCCACCATTTAATCATTTCTTGTTTAGTATGAATTGGGCAGGGTGCAGCAGCATGAATCATGGCACGTGTAGAGGAGCAGTCATATTTATTTTTTATTTCATCGGAAAGCTGCAACAGCCTATGAAATTGAGTAGGAACCATATGACTTGTTGTAACTTTATATTTGTCTATTAGGTATAGCATTTTTTCAGCTTCAAATTTCTCCATTAATACAACGGAATGCCCATAATGAAGGGCTGCCGTTGAATGAACTAGTACAGCAGTATGATATAAAGGAGATCCAACTATATGAACATTATTTTCTTGAGGCTGAATTCCAAAGAAGCTGAGTATCATGGCAAACATGCTCAAAATATCATCAGGCTCTCCTGGTACTAGAGATCTTTTTACACCCTTTGGCTTGCCAGTTGTTCCAGAGGTATAGTTCATGACTTGACCAGCAGTCCTATCTTCAGGATTTGAAATTGGATGAGAGGATACAAAATCATCCAAATGAATAAAACCTTCCATAACAGTTGTACTAATGCAGGCTTGAGCAGGAAAATTGATTGCTGATACTGCTTTTAAGCATGCTTCTTCCATTGCTGAAATTTCTCCAGAAGCTATAAAAGCCTTAGCTCCTGAGTCTTCTAAAATGTATGCAATTTCTGGTCCTGCAAGATGCCAATTGATTGGAACCATATAGAATCCTGACTGCGCACATGCCAGGTAAGCAATGTAGTATTCAACTGAGTTGGGTAAGACAGTAGCAACCACATCACCTTTTTGCACACCAAAATCTCGAAGAGCATGAGTTAATTGATTGGTCTTTGCGAGCAACTCACCTCTAGTCCAGGTTTTCTCAGATGGATCTACAATGGCAATTTCATCTGGTTGAGAATTTGCAAATCTATAGAATCCTAATTCACTCATTTCTTTCCTCTAATTAATTCAAAATGTTTTAATAATTCTAACTTCGCTACTACATAAATGTAACCTTATTATTTATATTTATATGTAATAATATTTTCCAAATGGACAATCTGTTATCTAATTTTAGCCAAGAAACTTTATGGTTGTTAGTGGTTATCTATGACTTATCATTGGCAATCTTTCTTTATAGATTTTTTGGAAAGTATGGTTTGTACTGCGCCGTTGTTCTCGGAATAGTGCTTGGCAATCTTCAGGGTGGGAAAGTAAGTGAGTTAAATTTATTAGGAATGCAATTTAATGTAAGTATGGGAGCAATTTTATACTCTGGAATTTATTTTGCCACAGACCTTCTTAATGAAAAGTTTGGAAAAGATGAAGCTAATCGGGCTGTAATGTTAGGTTTTGTGGCAAATATAGCGGTCATGCTTACATTGGTCCTTAGCACCAAATTTTTACCATCTGACCTGACCGGTTCTTCAGCAGAAGTTCATAATGCTATTTCAGTACTTGCATACTACTCTCCTATCTTTATTGTTGGCTCATTAACCGCATACCTGGTTAGTCAGAGATTTGATGTATGGTTTTTTCATTATTTAAAAAAATTAACAAATGGAAAAAAATTATGGCTTAGAAATAATCTTTCGACTATGGCATCTCAACTAATCGATACTCTAATTTATCAATTTACCTGGGTGCTAGCCACTGACTTAACATTTACCCAGGCCTTTGCTATTTCCATTGCAAAATATGTGATAAAAGTATTTATCGCACTGATAGATACGATTTTTATTTATTGGGTTAGAAATTGGGAAATTAAATCATAGCCAAGAAAGCTGCCGACATACATTATAATAGCTAAAACAATTTTTATAAAAATTCATGTCAAATAAATCAAAAGACGATTTAAAAAGGGAACTCTCAGCAGAGTCATACTATGTTACTCAAGAAAGTGGAACTGAACGACCATTTACTGGTCAATATTGGGATCATAATGAAGATGGAACTTATAAGTGCATTTGCTGCGGTGAAATATTATTTCAATCAAAAGCAAAATTTGATGCAGGCTGTGGCTGGCCAAGCTTTTTCGAAGCTAGTCAAAGTAAAAAAATTAATGAGTTAGAAGATAATTCACTGTTTATGAAAAGAATTGAGATTCAATGTTCAAACTGTAATGCTCATCTTGGTCACGTATTTAATGATGGCCCCCAACCAACTGGCTTAAGATATTGTGTAAATTCAGCATCTTTAGATTTTGAAAAAGATAATTCCTCAAATTAAGTGACGAACAAAACTCTTGAGCAATCAACTTTTTTCTCTACGATCAAGGTAGGAAGCTGGACTTTAGTTTCAAGGATAGCCGGTTTAGTAAGGGATATTTTTACCACCAGTCTTCTTGGAGCGACCTTTTTTCACGATATTTTTGTAGTTGTCTTAAAAATACCTAATGTATTTAGAAAGTTTTTTGCAGAAGGGGCATTTAGTCAGGCTTTTATTCCCATCTATTCAGAATATCTTGGTAAGAATGATGAAATCGAAAGTCAGGAATTCTTAAATTCTTTATTTGGAATATTGCTCACTGCACTTTTTATTTTTACAACGATAGCTTTATTGTTCGCACCAATTTTTATTTTTATATTTGCTCCAGGTTTTTATTTTGATGTTCAAAAGAAAGAATTAGCAATTGATCTTTTGAGAATTATGTTTCCTTATCTTGCATTAATTTCACTAGTTGCATTTGCAGCAGGCATTCAAAATTCTCATAACAAATTCTCCATTCCTGCGATCACACCTTTAATTTTTAATCTAAGTTTAATTGTTGCAGCTCTCTTGATTGCTCCCAGAATTGAACTACCGGTTATGGCTCTTGCATGGGGAGTATTACTCGCAGGCTTTCTTCAACTTATTTTTCAGATTGCACCTCTGGCAGCTATAAAAAAAATACCTGTACCCAAAATTAATCTAAAAAATTCTGGAGTAAAAAAGTTTTTTATATTAATACTTCCTGCAATTATTGCTGGAGGAATAGCTCAGATAAATCTTTTGGTTGATACTATTTTTGCCTCATTGCTGATTACAGGAAGCCCAACTTGGCTATATGTATCTGATCGCTTAATACAATTTCCAATGGGAATTTTTGCAATTGCCATTGGAACAGTCTTGTTGCCAAATTTATCAAAGGCATATGCTCAAAAAAATACGCAGCTTTTTATTACTCAGCTTGAGAAAGCATTTAAGTTAATCTTCTATTTGGCTGTTCCGTCAGTAATCGGATTAATCTTATTCGCATCTCCCTTGCTTGCTACTATTTTTCAAAGAGGAGCTTTTTTATGGGTTGATGTTCATCAAGCGAGCCTAAGCTTAATAGGTTTTGCATTTGGCTTACCTTTTTTTATGGCCATGAAGGTATTAGTTCCTGCGTTTTTCTCTCGACAAAATACTAAAACGCCGATGATTGTTGCAATGATAAGTTTAATCTTGAACATTATTCTCAATTACTTATTAGCATTTTATTTCGAATTGGGTCATTTAGGCCTTGCAATAGCAAGCTCTATTTCGGCAATTATAAGCGTTGCTATTTTGAGTATATTTTTAAGAAATGATGGCTTGATTGCCCTTAAAGCAATTTTTAATCCTTTTGTATTTCAAGTATTTATTGCCAGTTCTGCTCTAACTGTCTTTTTATCAGTTTTCAATCAGTATATTAATTTTGAATCTCTTACTGAAATTCAAAGATTATCTCATCTCACATTAGCCGTCTTGTGTTCACTGTTCATCTATTTTGGGGTAAGTTTAATGTTAGGCATTCGTTTAAAACACTTTAGATAATGTATTTAATTAGAGGGATAGGTAATTTAGAAACTTTCAATAAAAAGTTTCCTAATCAAATGATGAGTGGAACCATTGGAAACTTTGATGGTCTTCATCTTGGTCATCAAGCGATCCTTAGTCAGGTAAAAGATAAGGCTAGTAAGAGCTCAAGTGCATCTTTGGTAATTTTTACAGAACCGCATGCCTCTGAATATTTTGCTGCTGCTGACGCTGGCTCCATCCCACCCCCAAGAATCTGTCCGTGGAGAGAAAAAGTAAAATTGTTAAAAAACTTTGGAATAGACTTTGCATTCTTTCTCCAATTTAATAAATCTCTTAAAACCATGACGCCACAGATTTTTTTGGACGACGTGATCGCACATTTGAACTTAAAACATTTAATTATTGGTGATGATTTCAGGTTTGGCGCTCAAAGAGCTGGCGATTTTGATTTATTGAAAAACTGGGGTGAGATCAATGGAACTAATGTTATTGCTCATGAAACTGTTTCAAATAATGGAATTAGAATTAGTTCAACCAGAATCAGAGAGGCTTTGCTGAATAATGATTTTGATTTAGCAGCAAAATTGCTCGGACGCCCCTATACTTTTTCAGGAAAAGTCGTTTTTGGTCAACAACTGGGAAGAACTATAGGAGTACCAACAGCAAACCTGTGGATCCCAAAACAAAGATTACCAATTTCTGGTGTTTATGCTGTAAAGTGCCAGCTTGCTGGAAAGATTCTGAATGGGATAGCAAACATGGGCATTAGACCAACCGTTGATGGATCGAAGCCAGTACTTGAAATTCATATATTTAACTTCAATAAATCTATATATGGAGAAAGATTGACTATAGAATTTAAAAATAAACTTCGTGATGAAAAGAAATTTGATAATATTGACTTACTAAAACAGCAAATTCTTAAAGACATAAATCAAGCTAAAAAAATACTGGAATAATTCCCTATGAGCAAAGAGTATCGGGATACTTTAAATCTCCCTCAAACTGATTTATCTATGAAAGCTGGTTTGCCCAATAAAGAGCCAGAGATCTTAGCATTTTGGAACTCAATTAATCTCTATCAAAAAATTCGAGAGCAGAATAGAGGGAAAGAACAATTCATTCTTCACGATGGCCCTCCATACGCTAATGGAGATATTCACTTAGGCCATGCTGTTAACAAAACACTTAAAGATATTACAGTAAAATTTCAAAGTTTTATGGGCAAAGATGCGCCCTATGTTCCTGGCTGGGATTGTCATGGCCTTCCAATTGAATTAAACGTTGAAAAGAAACATGGAAGGGGAAGCGATCTTGTAAGAGATAAAACCACCTTTATAAAAGCTTGTAGAGAATATGCTCAATCTCAGGTTAATAAACAAAAAGAAGATTTCGTTCGGCTGGGAGTATTGGGAGATTGGGAAAATCCATACTTATCTTTACAAAAAACTTTTGAGGCCGATACTGTTCGTGCTTTGGGCAGGATTATAGCTAATGGACACCTTGAAAAAGGAGAAAAGCCTGTTCATTTTTGCATGGACTGCAGATCAGCTTTAGCAGAGGCTGAAGTAGAATATATGGACAAACAGTCTCATTCAATTGATGTAAAGTTTGAGGTTTCGCCTCAATCAATTGAGTCAGTATTAGAATCTTTTCAAGTTAAAGGAATTAAAGAAGTTCACTTTGTAATATGGACAACAACTCCTTGGACTATTCCATCGAATGTAGCTGTTTGCATTCATGAAGAGATTGAATATGTTCTTGTAAGGGGAGGAAATGCAAATTTTATTATTGCAAGGGACCTTATGGATGCATGTTCTGAGAGGTGGGATCTAGAATTAGAAATTCTTGGCTCTGTCCTTGGAAAAGATATTAAAAATATCACAATGAAACATCCATTATACAAAAGAGAGTCAAAACTTCTCCATGGAGATCATGTTACTACTGAGAATGGTACAGGTTGTGTTCATACTGCGCCAGCTCATGGATTAGATGATTATTTTATATGCAATAAGCATGGACTAGAGTCTGTAAAGGCATTAGATAATCGCGGTCTTTTTAGAGAAGAATATGGACCTCTTAGCGGTTTGAGTACCAAAAAGGGCGATCCTATTGTTATTGAATTGCTTGAGAAAAATGAGGCATTGCTTGCATCTAAGCCATACGATCACTCTTACCCTCATTGTTGGAGGCATAAATCACCAGTAATTTTTATGTCAACGCCTCAGTGGTTTATTTCTATGAAAAAATCTGGACTGATTGACGGAGCAATAAATGCTGTCACCAACGTAAATTGGGAGCCAAGTTGGGGTGAAGAAAGAATTCTTTCTATGCTCGAGGATCGCCCAGATTGGTGCATTTCAAGGCAAAGAAACTGGGGCGTTCCAATTACACTAATTATTCATAATGAGACTGGTGAGGTTCATCCAAAACAAAATCTTCTTTTCAATCAAATTGCAGATGTCATTGAAGAGGAGGGCATTGAGGGCTGGGATAATTTGGAGCTAGATACATTAATTGATGATGCAGAGTCTTACTCAAAGGTTCACGATACGTTGGATGTTTGGTTTGATTCAGGTGTTACTCATATGTGCGTATTGGATAAACTCTATGGTGCAGATGTGATTGCTGACTTATATTTAGAAGGTTCAGATCAGCATAGAGGATGGTTTCAATCATCTCTGTTGACGGGTATTGCAACCAATGGAATGGCACCATATCGGTCTGTTTTAACCCATGGATTTGTAGTTGATGAAGAGGGCAGAAAGCAGTCTAAGTCTCTAGGTAACACCATATCACCTCAAAAAGTTTGGGACACATTAGGTGCAGATATTTTAAGGTTATGGATTGCTTCTACAGATTTTAGGAGTGAGATGGTTGCTTCTGATGAAATATTTAAAAGAGTAGCCGATCAGTACAGAAGAATAAGAAATACATTTAGATTTTTACTTGGAAATATAAGTGACTTTGATGCGACAAGTGATTCAATTGAGTTAGATAATTTACTCGAGTTAGATAAATGGATTCTGTCTGAGCTCGCTCTATTGCAAGAAGACATCCTCGGGCTATATAAATCATATTCATATCATCAAGCTATGCAGCGTATTCACAACTTTTGTGTAAATCAATTAGGAGGCATTTACCTTGATATTATAAAAGATAGGCAATACACAACCCAGAAAAATTCAGAAATAAGACGATCTGCGCAAACAGCAATGAAAATTATTATTGATCAATTAGTTGTTTTAGTCTCCCCTGTTTTATCTTTTACTGCTGAAGAAATTTGGCAAGGAAACGACTTTCTTTTAGCTGAGGCTGACTCAGTTTTCTTAGCAACCTTAAAGACTCTTAAGGACTTTGATAGTGATTTATCAAATGAAGATTGGGCAAGGCTCCTAAAAATAAAGGATGAAGTTAATCAAGCTATTGAGGATGCAAGAAGTTCTGGAATAATCAAGGGTTCGCTCGATGCTTCTATTGAGCTAAAACTTGAAGTGAAGGATTTTGAGTTAATTGAAAAGTTTGCCAGCGAAATACATTTTTTCTTTATAGTTTCTGAATGCGTCATTTCTAATGAAGATTCTTTTGGTGTTTCTGTGTTCATGGCATCCTCAGAAAAATGTGTAAGATGTTGGCATAGACACGAATCGGTTGGTTCTAGCAAGAAACATCCAGAATTATGCAACAGATGTGAGCAAAATATTGAAGGTCCTGGAGAGGATAGAAGATTTGCTTAATATTAAAAACGGCTATTTTATAATATTTCTTCTTATAGCATTCGACCTTTTATCGAAGTATTTAGCTGAACAGTATTTAGTCTTTGGGCAAGCAATACCCCTA
>QOPC01000026.1 GCA_003331545.1 SAR86 cluster bacterium | reverse complement strand
AGAACTAAAAGAGGTTTTTCCCAAACCTGATCAGCTCTTGAAGAACCGTATGGTTGAATATAGCCTCTGCTTTGTTTTACTTGGACCGTAGGTCCTGAAGAAACAAATAATCCAATTATTTTGTTTGCCTCAATTAAAGCTCCACCACCATTATTTCTGAGATCTAAGATAACAGCATCAACATTAGATTCATTAAATTCTTTGAGAATATTTTTAACATCATTACTGCTACTTCTATAATCCTTTTTTCTTTTTTGATATTCCTCAAAATCAATATAAAAAGAGGGCAGATCAATGATTCCAATTTTATTATTATTTATATCTATAATTTCAGATTTTGCAGCTCTATCCTCAAGTTTAATTTCTTCTCTTTTAAGAATTACTAATTTACTCGAATCATTATCAGAATCAAACGATATAAACTCTATTTCAACTTCAGTTCCAGCTTCGCCTCGAATAAGATCGACAACCTCGTCAATTCTCCAGCCAACCACATCTTCATATTCAGAAGAACCTACTTGCCTTATTTTTGTAATTCTATCTTCAGGATTAATTTTGCCTGATTTTTCTGCAGGACCTCCAGGCACTAAGTTAATTATTTTTGTATAGTCATCCTCAACACCTAGAAGAGCTCCAATACCACTAAGCTTTAAGCTCATATTTACATCGAAATCTTCTGCAGATCTTGGAGATAAATAGGATGAATGAGGATCAAATTGATTGGTTAAAATATTAATGGCTAAGGAAAATATATCTTCTTCCTTCTGTTGATTGATCCTTCTTATTCTATTTTTATATCTTTTTATTAGATCGCTATTAGGTTCTGAGCTTGAAGATTCTGACATTTTTGCAACCAATAAGTCATTCTTTGTATCTAATCTCCACAAATGTTTAAGATCTTCAAAGTTTGATTGCCACTCATTATCCTCATAAAAAATATCTAAATATTCATCTTTGGTAAAATCAAACTGATTTTCTTCTATTAACTCTATTTGAAAGTTAGAAAATTCAACTAATCTTTCAAAATAAAGATTAATAAGCTCATATGCTAGCTCAATATCAAAACTATACTCAGTGAAATTTTTAGATTTTTTGATATATTCTTGAATTTCATCTGCAATAAATAAGTTTTTACTTTCATCAACTCTTTTAATAATTGCTGAAAAGTAGCCTTCGTTTAAATTATCTTTTTTAATCTTCTTAAGATAATGATCCCTCTCAAGTTTTTTAAATATTTCTTTACTTAATTCTTTTTTAGAATCACTTATTTCAATTTTGACGTAATCATCTGCAACAATAAATGTACAAAGAAGTAAGAACAAAATTTTATAATCTATCATTTGATTTACATTCCTTGTGATTTGGCTGCTTCTTCTCTTACTATTTCTGGTGATCCGAGTATATGCCTATTTAAACCTATTCTTTTAAACCAATAATGCAAACCTAATAGATCAGTGAAACCCATGCCACCATGAACCTCAGTTGCTTTTTTTGATACAATTTTAGAAACATCAGAAATATGAGATTTCGCATGACAAGCCATTAAATCTTTATCTGTCTCATTATTATCAAAGGAATGTGCTGCATGCCATACCAGGGAGTAACAAGGTTCTAAATCTGCAGTCATCTCTGCACACATATGTTTTACAGCCTGAAATGATCCTATAACTCTATTAAATTGTTTTCTTTCTTTTGAGTAATCTACAGCTTTATCAATCATAGCTTGAGCAGCTCCTAGTGAATCAGCTGCTGTAATTATTCTTCCAGCATCAATCGCATTTTTGACTGCATCAGTTGAAGCAATTGTTTTTTCAAGAATTTCTATTTTAGTATCTTTAAAACACATTTCTTTGAATATTCTTGTTTTATCCACTGTGATCAAATCAATCACCTCTATTCCTTCAGATTCCATTGAAACAATGCCAATCTGACCCATTTGATCTGATAGCATTACATGAGTTGCATAGTCACTGTCGATTACAAAAAAAGTTTTTCCGTTGACCTCATCATTTGAGAATATAAGATTAGACCCGTCTCTTGATCCAAAAAACTCTGAAAAACCAACAGAACAGTTAATTTCATTCTTTGACATACCATCTAGATAAAATTCTTTTTGAGTATCATTTCCACCGTACTTAATTGCAATAGGAGCCATAACATAAGATCCTGTAAAGGGTAATGTGGCTATACCCTGACCAAGACTTTGCGAAACGGCAGTAGCAAAAAGCAAGTTCAATCCAAGACCGCCATTTTCTTCAGGAATCAAAATATTATTGATCCCAAGATTTATAATACCCTTATGTAAGTCATCTTTGCTTGTCTTATCATCATCACTAGAAATTTTTCGAATAATATCAAGTGGCGCGTTATCTTCAAGAAACTTTTTCACATTATCTTGAAAGAAGATTTGATCATCTGATAATCCAAAATACATATCATCCTCCTTGTTGTACTTTGGGTTCTTTTGGCATGCCAAGACCTCTTTCAGATATAATGTTTTTTTGTATTTGGCTGGTACCACCACCAATAATCAATCCAAGGAAATACATATATCCAATTTGCCATGAACCGCCATCTTTTAAATTAGGGCTATTTTCATATAATGTTCCTAATTCTCCCATAACATCTAATGCAAAACCCTCAAGTTCATGTCTAAGTTCTGTTCCAACAAGCTTTTGAATCATTCCAGCAATTTTTACATTTTGATGCTTATTTAATTTTGCTGAGAGTACTCTTAGAGAATTAGACTGAAATGCAATTACCTTACCCTGAATTTTCATTAGCTTATCTCTATAGACTGCATTCTCAATAATTTTTTCTCCATTTATAGTTTCTTCTTCCATTCTTTTAATTAAAGAATTTAATCTATTCATCATTGCATTTGGATCAGATAAAGAGCCTCTCTCATGGCTTAGTGTTGCATTAGCTACAGACCATCCCTCACCACGTTTTCCAACAATATTGCTTTCAGGAATTGTTACATCTGTAAAAAATACTTCATTAAATCCTGCATTCAACGTCATATCTACCAACGGCCTTATTTCAATACCTGGAGTATCCATTGGAATTAATAAGTAACTTATTCCAGCATGTTTCGATGCATCAGGTTCTGTCCTCACTAAACAAAACATCATTTGTGAAAACTGTGCAGTACTAGTCCAAATCTTTTGCCCATTAATTACCCATTTCCCATCAATTAATTCACCTTTTGTTTGTAAGCTTGCAAGATCACTTCCAGCATTTGGCTCAGAGTAACCCTGACACCAAATAATCTCACCGTGCAATGTTGGTTTTATGTATTTTTCTTTTTGTTCATCCGTCCCAAGTTCTAAAAGAGTTGGAACCAACATATCTATCCCTTGACCGCCCATTGGGGGAGGAATTTTTGCTTTTGAAAATTCCTCTGCAATTATTCTATTTTTTATAATGTCACTTTCGCCGCCATAACCACCATATTCTCTAGGAATCGATCTAGCAAAATAACCATTTTCTATAAGAATTTTTTGCCACTCTGACCTTTTCATTTTAATATCACCAGATTTGTAGGACGTTGATAAAGGCACTTTAGATGAATCAGAAAAATGAACACCTGAATATTTTTTACAAAATTCTTTTACTTCAGTTGTAAAATCTTTGTATTCAGATCCAAAATTTAAATTCATAATTTCTCCTGCCTAATCCCAGTTTGGCTTCCTTTTTTCAAGAAATGCAGATATTCCTTCTTTAGCATCCTTGCCTTCAAAACATTTCGTTATTTGTTCTTTTAAATAAGGAAGCGCTTCATCAAAACTTTTTGAATCTTGCTTTTCAAATGCTTCAAGACCAAATTGCATTGTTTCAGGTGCTAAACTTGCAAGCTCATTGGCAAGCTTATCAACTTTCTTATCTAGATTCTCTTTTTTTACAGATTCATTTATTAGACCCCAATCTTTAGCTTTTTTTGAATCTATTGGTTTTCCTCTCATTATAAAATCAAGGCCTGCTCTTTTTGGCATTACTCTAAATAAACCAGCCATGACCATAAATGGCCATAGCCCTCTATGAATTTCAGGTGCTGAAAAAGTTGCTTCATTTACAGCGATCGCGTGAGTTGAATTAGAAATAATCAAGAGAGCACCTGCAAGTACAGAACCTTGTATTTTACAAATAACTGGCTTATATAAATGCCTTAATGATAGACTGATATCATCAGCATTATCTAGTTTAGGAACATTTGATTCAGATTTAGTCCTAGATAAATCTGCTCCTGCGCAAAAAATATCTCCTTTTGCAGCAATAACAACAACTCTAATACTTTTTTCTTGTTTTGCATAAGCCAATGCATAATTAATTTCATTCATCATAACGTTGTTAAGAGCATTCTTCTTTTCAGGTCTATTTAGCGTAACAGTCATAATATTATTTTCTATAGTTAGTTCAACTGCTATGAATTTTAGACCTTCCAAAGATAAATTTTCCATTTTATATATTTCCCACAATGCTTTTAGGCACTTTTATTTTTTTTGCTCTTAGATATTCACCTAATGATTTAGCTTGACTATCTTTTCTATCATTAGAAGATACTCCATCTTGTAAAATATCATGGATGTAAAAATTCAAAGAGAATATATTAGATAATTCATATCTTTCAATCTTAAATTCTTTTAAATCTGGCAATAGTTCTTTTAGTTTTTCAGTTGTTAAAAAGTTATAAAGAAATGCAAAACTATGAGAGTTTTTAGCCCAAACACCTAGATTAGCGCAACCGCCTTTGTCTCCCGATCTAGCCCCATATATATCACCAAAATTGATATCTTTCTCATTTTCTATTTCAATTTCTTCAACTTTTATGGGTTGTGTTTGATAATATATTTCCTCAAGTTCTAATTGGCTTGTTGGAAGGATTTCTATTTGATCTCCATCAATGTGCACTCTTTCTTTGATATATTTACTATCTACAAGAGCAGGCCAATAAACTATAACTGGTCCACTTGATTTAACTCCTCCTTGAGCAAAAAAACCAGGTATATTTGCTAATGCTAATTCAATTATTTTGGCGCTAAAAAGTCTCCCAACTAAGTTTTGATCTTTAGATTTTACTGAAACAAAAAGAGAAGCCATTGCTTCTTCGTTGCTAGCGGGATCTTCCTTGTCTGTTCTATGCAGTTGAACTGAAACTTCATCAAATTGATCTTTACCTCCAACGGAATTGAAAAGGGCATCAGTGAATACTTTAGCCTTATCCTCAATATCTAAACCTGTAAGAATGATTTCCATACCATTTCTATAGCCGCCTGCAAGGTTAATGCAAACTTTATGCTTATCCGGGGGTGAGCTTCCTCTGCAGCCTGAGATGAAAACTTTATCTTTTTCAATTGTTTCAATTTTTATAGTATCAAAGTGAGCTATAACATCTGGATTTATATATGCTGGTGAACTTATTTCATATAAAAGTTGCGCGGTTACAGTTCCAACTGATACCAGTCCGCCTGTATCAGGATGCTTAGTTACATTAAAACTACCATCTTCAAAAATCTCAGCAATTGGATAACCAACATTATCAAAGCTAGGAACTTCTTTAAAAAAAGCGTAATTTCCTCCGGTAGCCTGACATCCACATTCAATAATATGTCCAGCAGCAAGAGCGCCTGCCAATGCATCATAATTATCTCTTTGCCAATTAAATTTCCATGCTGCTGGACCAATTACGACTGCTGCATCAGTAACCCTTGGACAAACAACGATGTCAGCACCTAGATCTAAAGCTTCTTTAATACCCCATGCACCAAGATAAGCATTTGCGGTTAGGGGAGAAAAATCCGAGTCATTTAGATTCATATTTTTATCAATATTTCTGAATTCTTCTCCGGATTGATTTAAATCAGATATCCTTGGCATTAAATCATCACCATCGATGTAAGCTACTTTCATATCTAAAGATTGAGCATTTAAAATTTTTTCTATCTCATTAGCCATTGATTTAGGATTTAAACCGCCGGCATTACTAACAATCTTTATGTTTTTTTGTTTGCATGATTTAGCAATTTCATTAATTTGCTTAAGAAAAGTGCCTACGTAACCTTTATCTTCACCTCTTTGCATTTTTTGATTAAAGAGAATCGCCATTGTTAATTCAGCAAGATAGTCGCCAGTCAAGACATCAATAGGACCACCATCTACCAAATCTTTTGCTGCAGATAACTTATCACCATAGTAACCGCTGCAGTTTGCTATTTTTATAAATTCTTTTTTCATTAGTTTTCTAGCTTGATACCATTTAAGACAATGCTTGTTATAGAATTTGCAGATTCCTCTGGTGTTAAGCTGATAGATTTTTTATTCTCTTTTTTAAAGAACTCTCTTCCAATCCCTCCCAATAAAATTGAGAAGGCTTTAACATCAATAACTTTAATTTCTTTTTTCTTGATAGCCTCCACCAAGAGATTTTCAATAAAGTTTTTAATAAATCTTTCATGATAATCTGCTGTTTTCTTTGATCCGTTTATTTTTTCCATATCTTTAAGAAATCTATCAAATTTTTGGCCTACAGCTTGATTGACTATAAAAAGATATTGCTCTAATTTTTCTATGGGTGAATTAACTTCTGCAACAGAATCCATTGCGAATTTGCCCAATTTTCTAAGGATATTATCCATCGTCATCAAAATTAATTCATCTCTGCTAGGGGCTATTTCGTATAGTGTTCTCAAAGAAATCTTCAGTTCCTTTGCAATTTCTGACATTGTAAGACTCGGTACTCCTTCTTCTAATAATTTTTCAAGGGCATCAATAATTTCATGATGTCTTTTTGTATATATTCTTGAATGTTTATTTTTAAAAGAATTCTTATATTCTATATTCTGCATTAAACAACTATTTAACTACCATTAGCAAAGCACCATTTTCTACTTGATCATTTACCGAAATCAATAACTCTGAGACAGTTCCATCTTCACTCGCTTTAATTGAGTGCTCCATTTTCATTGCCTCTAAAATAACTAAAGTATCCCCAGCTTTAACCTTCTTACCTTTTTTCACTTTTACATCAATTACTTTTCCAGGCATTGGAGCAATAAGGCCACCAACAGTAGCTTCAGAGCCTGGCATATTAAACCTGGGTTGCACGTAAAGCATTACATCTCCAAAAGGCATATGAACTAAAATATTATTTTCAGATACTGTAACCCTCGAATAATGTCTTCTTCCATCAAACATTAAATCTATTCCTCTTTTATCACTAGAGTAAATGTAAGCCTCCTTATTAGATGAGAAAATAAATTTATGATTTCTTTGACATTTATACTCAACAACATATTCAGTATTTTCAAATTCAAAAATTATTTTTTGACTTGGAAGTCTTCCATTTGTCCAGCCTGATGGCATAAATTTAGCTACATTAGAGATATTTCTATTTTGTTGTTGCATCCACATTGCAGCAATAACTGTCACGTGCTCAATTTCTGATTGATTAATTTCAAGCTTTCTATTCGGGCTGACTCTTTCAATAAAATCAGATGTAGTATCTCCATCTAAGAACTCTTTCGTTTTCAAACAATTGATTAAAAAATCTCTATTTGTCTTAACACCTCCAATATGGGCAGACTCAAGAGCCTTAGATAGCTTACTGGCTGCATCAGTTCTATTTGGAGCATACGAGATTATTTTTGCAAGCATAGGGTCAAAATCTGTTCCTACAACTGTTCCAGTTTTTACACCAGTGTCCCATCTAGCCTCGGCAGAATTATTTTTCTCAAAAGCTATTAAAGTTCCAATTTCTGGAAGAAATTCATTACTTGGATCTTCTGCATACAACCTTGCTTCAATTGATGAACCCGTCCACGTAATGTCCTCTTGAGAGAATTTAAAAGGTTCACCCCTTGCTATTTTAAGTTGCTCATATACCAGATCTATTCCAGTAACTTCTTCTGTGACCGGATGTTCCACCTGAAGTCTAGTGTTAACTTCTAAAAACCAAAATTCTTCAGTTTTGTCATCGAATAGAAACTCTACAGTGCCAGCTGATTCATATTTGATTTGTTTTGCTAGCTTAACCGCAGCATCACCCATTTTATTTCTTACATCATCAGATATTCTAGGAGAGGGCGACTCTTCAATTATTTTTTGATGTCTTCTTTGTATTGAGCATTCTCTTTCACCTAGATGAACTACATTTCCTAAAGAATCTCCTAAAATCTGGATTTCTATATGTCTTGATTTTTCAACATATCTTTCAATAAAAATTCTCTCATCATTAAATCCACTTTTTGCTTCTCTTTGTGCACTTATAATAGATTCTTTCAGGTCACTCTCTTTATTGACAATTCTCATTCCTTTTCCACCTCCACCAGCAGCAGCTTTAATTAGAAGTGGGTATCCAATTTTTTTTGCTTCACTAGGCTTTGAAGTCATTGGTAATGTTGGAACATCAGCCTTTATAGCTAATTCTTTTGCCTTTAATTTATCTCCCATTACTGAAATAACATGTGGAGATGGGCCAACCCATATTATCTTTTCTTTTTTTACCTTTCTAGCAAAAGAAGCATTCTCAGATAGAAACCCATATCCAGGGTGAATAGCTTGTGCTCCAGACATTTTTGCAGCTTCAATTATTTGATTTCCATCAAGATATCCGCCATCCTCTAATCTAATAGATTCATCTGCTTGTGTAACAAAAAGAGCATCCTTATCTGCATCAACATATACCGCAACAGATCTAATACCCATTTCTTTTGCAGTTTTGATAATCCTGCATGCAATTTCACCTCTGTTAGCAATTAATAATGAATTAAAGATCATAATCTAAACACTCCATATTCTTTTGCGCCCTCAACAATATTATTGCTTACTATTGATAAGCAGAAACCAATTACATCTCTTGTGTCTCGAGGGTCAATTATTCCATCATCAGTAAGCATACTGCTTGCTACAAGACCATGTGATAATTTCTCTAGGTAATCGATAACCATTTCTTTAAGTTGACTATCAGCTTTTTCATCAAACTTTTTTCCATCTCTTTTTGCTTTAGCCTTTCTAACAATAGACATAACACCTGCCATTTGCTCAGGTCCCATTACAGCAATTTTTGCTGTCGGCCATAAGAACGTGAACCTATTATTAAAAGCTTTGCCTGACATGGCATATGTTCCTGCTCCATAAGAAGCACCAACAATAAAAGTAATGTGAGGAACTGTTGAATTTGAAACAGCATTAATAAGCTGAGAACCTTTTTTAATAATACCCTGTCTTTCAAAATCTTTGCCAACAAGAAATCCAGTTACATTATGTAAAAATATTAGTGGTATATCTCGTTTATTACAAAGCTGAATAAAACTAGCTCCTTTCTCAGCTGACTGAGGATAAATAGGACCATTATTACCAATTATTCCAACCTGATATCCATGAACACATGCCCAACCACAAACCAATGATGACCCGTATAAAGGTTTAAATTCTTCAAATTTAGAACCATCAACAAATCTAGCAATAATTTCTTTTATATCAACAGCAGACTTGAGATCCTCACTTAATATACCTAGCAATTCATCCATATCATATGCAGGTTCTTTAGATTCTATTTTTGGATCTGGGCCTTTTTTAGACCAATTGAGATGTGATACAACTTCTCTACAAATCCTAAGTGCATCCATTTCATCTTCAGCCAAATAATCGGAAAGTCCAGAAACTTCAGAATGCATCTGAGCTCCACCAAGAGTCTCATCATCAGATTCTTCACCTGTTGCCATCTTAACTAGCGGAGGACCTGCAAGAAATGCTTTTGATTGATCTTTTATAAAAATATTATAGTCCGACATTCCTGGTTGATATGCACCTCCAGCAGTTGAAGAACCAAAAACAACTGATATAACAGGAATTCTTAATTTTGATAATTCAGTCATTTCATAGAAAAATCTACCTGTTGAAGCAAAATGACCTTGTTGAATGCTTGGAGCTATTGGCGGTGAATCACTTTTATTATTTCCAACACTTAGGTCACCACCAGCAGATTCAACAAAACTTATGAATGGAATTTTATTTTCTCGAGCAATCTCTTTTGCTCGCTTCCATTTTTCACCGACATAAACTGTCATTGCTCCAGCTTTTACTGTTGGATCATTTGCAAAAATCACACACTCTGTACCAGAAATTATTCCGACTCCTGAAACACAACCTCCTCCAACATGATAGTTAGTTGTTCCATAGGCTGCAAAAGGTTGAATTTCTAAAAAAGGACTGTCTTGGTCAAGAACATTAAGTACTCTTTGCCTGACTGGCATTTTTCCACGTTTTGCTAAACGCTCATGATGATGAATACCACCACCAATTTCCGCTAAATCAAGGAGCCCATCTAAGAATTTCAGCTTATCAAGCATCATCCTTTTATTACTTTGATATTGCTCTGATTTAATATCGAGGTTAGTTTTAATTTTTGGGGCAATATTTTCTTTTTTCATAATGCTTAGATATTTGATATTTGCTAATGGTAATATATTATATAAAATATTACCAATAATTATATGTAAAATAATAACTACAAAACCAGTATGATAAAAATTTACGGTACAGAAAACTCAAGAGCCATGAGGCCTATATGGACTGCAGAAGAAATGGGCCTGGATTATGAGTTGATCATGATGCCATTTCCACCGAGGGTATTTATGAAAGAATATTTAAATATAAATATTTTAGGCACTATTCCTTATATGATTGATGGCGATATAAAGATGACTGAATCAGTTGCAATTTCTCAATATTTGGTTGAAAAGTATGGACCAACTGATCTTCAAGTTATGCCAGATGAGGCTGATTATCCAAACTACTTAAATTGGTTATATCATTCTGATGCAACTTTGACTTTTCCACAAACTGTAGTTTTGAGATACAAGTTTCAAGAGCCTGGTGTGGCAGATGCTGCTATCGATGGTTACAGCAGATGGTTTGTTTCAAGGTTGAAACTTCTTGAAAAATCCCTAGATAATAGAGAGTATTTGTGTTCAGATCGCTTTACATTAGCAGATATATGTGTGAGCTATGCTATCAACCTTGCTGAAGCGCTTGGAATAGAACAAGCATTTAAACCAAATATCAAAAGATGGTCAGAAAATTTATTTTCAAGACCAGCTTTTATAAAAAGTAAAAGTTATAAATATGAATCTAAAGAATAAATTTTTTATTAACATACTAATTGTTTTATTTGCAATTCCTTCTGTATACGCAAATAAAACCAATCACATTCAAACAATATATCTTGGCTCAGGTTGTTTTTGGGGAGCAGAAAAGGGATATGAAGCAATGGAAGGAGTTATTAATGCGGAATCTGGCTACGCTAACGGTTATGGAGTTAAACCTAATTACAGATCAATTATTCAGTTCAAGAATAAATACAACGAAAATAATTTTGCTGAGGTTGTAAAAGTTACATTTAATAGCAATGCAATAAGCTTGGACGAGATTTTAAAACACTATTTTGAAAATCATGACCCCACCCAACTAAATAGACAAGGTAATGATGTAGGTACTCAATATAGGTCAACTATTCTTTTTACTAATGAATCGCAAAAAGATCTTGCTGAAGAGATTATGAATCAATATCAAGAATTATTAGTTGATGGAGGATTTGGTGAAATAAAAACAAAACTAGAACCTTTAGATAACTTTTATTTTGCAGAAGAGTACCATCAAGATTATCTTAAAAAAAATCCTAATGGATATTGTCCTGATCTTTCAACTGGAATTGTATTTAATGGAGATCAGAAAAATTACCTTGATAATTCTAAATTGCTTTCTGATAAGCATATATTAGTTTTAGATTCTCAAAGCTATTGCCCATATTGTGAGAAATTAAAAAATAACGTAACTGATGACTATAAAGGAAGCATTCCACTTTCTTATAGAACTTCTGATCAATTGCATGGTCTTCAGATTAAATCGCCAACATGGGCGACACCATCAGTAATATTTTTAGAAAATGGGCGCGAGGTTTTCGCATATCAAGGATTTCTAGAACCAAAAGAATTCTATCAGTTACTAGGAAAGTTTAAGCTCGGTGACTCTGAAGCATATAACGTTGCATTCAATAAAGGCACTGATGCAAGATTCTGTAAAGAATACGAAATCTTTAAAAATACTCCTAATGGAGTATTTATCGATAAATTAAGTGGCGAGCCGCTATTTGATACTAAAGATAGGTTTGTTTCAAAGTCTGGTTGGCTGTCATTCACAAAACCTGTTGATGGGTCAGTTTACGAATTACCTGATAACAGCTTTGGTATGAGAAGAACTGAAATAAGATCAGCCTCATCCGGAATTCATTTAGGTCATGTGTTTAACGACGGTCCAAATGGAATGCCAAGATATTGTATTAATGCGACTGTATTAGAATTTAAACCTGAACAAGATATATCTTAATAAGATATTCCATAACCCATCTCGTAAGTTGGATTTA
>QOPC01000025.1 GCA_003331545.1 SAR86 cluster bacterium | reverse complement strand
AATAAACCAGCTACATTCTCATATCCCTTATATAGCCTTATAGGCGATCATGTAATGTTTGTTGAAATCCTTACTGGCAAACACAGGATTTTTTAGAATCTTCTCAGGGCATTATTACGGCTTTAGTCTCGAGACATTCCTCTAAACCATGCACGCCGTGTTCTCTTCCATTGCCTGAAGACTTGTAACCACCAAAGGGTGCGCCTGTTCCTCTTGCGCCTCCATTAATAATCACTTGTCCCGCTCTGATCTTTCTTGCAACTTTGCTGGCATGGTTAGGCTCTCCTTGAACATAGCCAGCTAATCCATACTCGGTGTCATTTGCTATTTCAATGGCTTCTTCTTCAGTATTGTATTTAATGATTGACAAGACTGGGCCAAAAATCTCTTCTTTTGCTATGGTCATGTCATTGGTAACATTTGCAAATACTGTTGGTTTTACGTAGTAACCTTTTTCATATCCCTCTGGCTTTTCAATTCCCCCAGCTACCAAGGTCGCACCTTCCTCGATCCCTACTTTAATCATCTGAAGAATTTTTTCATATTGAGGTTTATTAGCTATAGGTCCAATTCTAAACTCTCCTTGGGGATCACCAACTGTTGTGCTGTTTGCAGTCTGAATTGCAACTTCGACGGCCTTGTCATAGTTTTTTGCGGAAACGAGCATTTTTGTTGGAGCATTGCATGATTGCCCGGAATTTAAAAAGCAATGTCCTGCACCACCTTTCACAGATTTTTCGAGGTCAGCTACATCATCTAGAACAATGTTTGAGGATTTGCCACCTAGTTCTTGATGCACTCTTTTTACAGACACTGCAGATGCTTGAGCTACTGCAATTCCTGCTTCAGTTGAACCTGTAAAAGACATCATGGCAACGTCAGGATGATCCGATAAAGCGGCCCCTACTATAGGACCATATCCATTTACCACATTAAAAACACCTGCAGGCACTCCAGCTTTATCAAATACCTCTGCAAGTAGGAGGGCGCAATATGGAGAAATCTCACTTGGTTTTAAAACCATTGAACAACCTGCTGCCAGAGCTGCTGATGCTTTAGTGGTTATTTGATTCATTGGCCAATTCCATGGTGTGATCATTCCGACTACTCCAATCGGCTCTCTAATTAATGTGTAATCACCTTCTGGTTTCTCGAATTCATAGTCTTTAAGAGCATCTAGAGTCTCATGTAAATTTTTAATTCCTGTCGATGCTTGCGCCTTGTTAGATAGCCAGATTGGTGCTCCCATTTCCTCCGTAATCGTTTGCACAAGATCTTCATACCTATTTTCATACTCAGAAATAATGTTGTTCAAAATCTCAATTCGATCTTCCTTTGAAGTTAATTGATATGTTTTGAAGGCTTCAGATGCTGCAGATACTGCTTTATCAACATCTCCTGTTGTTCCGGCGGCAACATGACCAATCAGCTCCTCATTTGCAGGATTAATTACTTCAATTTTCTCTTGAGATTCTGATTCAACCCAGTTCCCATTAATATAAAAATGCAATTTATCTTTCATATTTAAATCCTATTAATCAAAATTTTTATTTGTTAGTTAATCTTTAACTTTTTTCTCAGGGCTATAATCCCATCTGATTGCTTCACTTCTCTTGTTTTAAAAAATAGCTCATGATTCTCTTCTAATGTTTCAAGGTCATACAGATAATTAATCATGATTCCTTTTGACTGATTGATGCCTTTTGAGGATAAGTCAGCATTTAAGTTAATTCTCTCTAAAATAGCTCCATTCCCTAAATGAAATTTGGCTACAGGATCATTGGGCAATCCATCATCTCGATCTGATTTTAAAAGATAAATTAGTGCTTGCTTGAGAAGAGCGTCTTCATCTCGATATTCATCGATCGACTTTTTATCAAGCCATTTTGAAAAACCAGGAACAGGCGATAGTGTTGCAAATGTATCTAAGCCATCATTTTCTTGTCTTAACTTTTGAGCCACCTTCTGAATTAAAAAATTGCCAAATGAAATGCCTGATAGACCTTCTTGACAGTTTGAAATTGAATAAAATATAGCAGTATTAATATCTTCATCCAGAGTCACCGATCTATTAATCTTAATTACTTCATTAATACTTTCTGGCATATTCTTGCTGAGCGCAACCTCAACAAAAATAAGTGGCTCGTTAGGTATGAGGGGATGGAAAAATGCAAAGCATCTTCTGTCCTCTGGAGCCAATCTTGCCCTCAGATCATCCCATGAGTTAATTTCATGAACGGCCTCATAGGCAATAATTTTTTCTAATATGCTTGCAGGAGTAGTCCAATCTATATTCTCCAAAACTAAGAATGATGGATTGAACCAATACTTAAACAATATTAAAAGGCTTCTATCAAAAAATTGCAGGTTATTACTATCTTTTTTAAGAGATCTGATTCTTTCTCGCAGTCTTACTAATTTAAGAGTACCCTCGGGAATGGAATTTAGCCTTCTAAAAAGTTCTCTCCATCTTGGTTCAGAGAGTTGAGAAATTATCTCTAGGTTTTTTTGAGTTTTATTTTTCGTATATTCATTAGTTGCTTGCAGTAGAGCTTTACTATCAATGTCATATTTTTCTAAAATAGTATTGAAAAAATTAATAAATGCTTCGTCATCTAATTCTTCTATTAAACCTGAAAGATGCTCAGCAAAAACTAGTGAAGAGATCTCGCCACTCTTTGACATGACTGATTCAAGGGCTTTATTAATGTCTTTATGCAGTACGCCAAAACTTTTTGAACGAAAATAACCCGACTTAAGTGATCGACTTCTGATTGATGAGATTAAGTTCTGAAAAAAGTTCATAGAATTGTGAAATTTATCATACTCTGCAGCATTAATAAATTGAGTTTTAGCCTTATTAATAGCATTAGTATGCTTTTAATCGTCAGTATTTATCTAATTTTTAATATAAGGCATCGAGATTAAAATCAGTGCATGTGAATGTTTTTTATGTAACCATGGCGTAATAAAAAATATCTAAATAAGATATTGAGTATTTACATAGAAAATTGAGGGGTTTTTTTGAAAACAGACATAGAAATTGCAAGAGCAGCAGATCCTAAAAAAATCGAGACAATTGCCTCTAACATCGGTATCGAAGAAGATTATCTTGAGCATTATGGTAAGTTTAAAGGGAAAGTAAATCTTTCAATCAATAATGAAAAGCTCAAAGATAATGATGAAGGAAAGTTAATTTTAGTTACTGCAATATCTCCAACACCTGCAGGAGAGGGCAAAACCACAACAAGTGTTGGTTTGGTGGATGGACTTTGTCATATTGGTAAAAAAGCCATGATTTGTCTTAGAGAGCCTAGTTTAGGACCATGCTTTGGCATGAAGGGTGGAGCTGCCGGAGGAGGGCATGCCCAAGTCATACCTATGACTGATATAAATTTACATTTTACTGGTGATTTTCATGCAATTGGAGCCGCTCACAATCTTCTTTCTGCGATGATTGATAATCACATACATTGGGACAATCAGTTAGACATTGATCCAAGAAGGATTACCTGGAAGAGAGTTGTCGATATGAATGATAGATCTCTTAGGGATATTACCTGCGGACTTGGCGGTGTCGGAAATGGAATACCTAGGCAAAGTGGTTTCGATATAACGGTCGCATCTGAAATTATGGCAGTGTTTTGCTTGGCATCAGATTTTACGGACCTAAAAAAGCGAATAGGAAATATAGTCATTGGTTACACAAGATCCAATGAGCCTGTAAGAGCTAAACAATTAAAAGCTGATGGAGCTATCACTGCATTATTGCAAGATGCATTTCAACCCAACCTAGTCCAGACTCTTGAGAACAATCCTGCATTTATTCATGGCGGGCCTTTTGCAAATATTGCTCATGGTTGTAATTCAGTTGTTGCAACTAAGACCGCATTAAAATTAGCAGATTATGTTGTTACAGAGGCAGGTTTTGGAGCAGACCTAGGGGCAGAGAAATTTTTCGATATTAAATGCAGAAAATCTGGATTAAAACCCGATGCTGTTGTCTTGGTTGCAACAACCAAAGCATTAAAAATGCATGGCGGTATTCCAAAAGAGGATCTTGGTAATGAGAATGTCGATGCTGTAACAAGTGGCTGTAAGAATCTTGAGAGACACATTGAAAATATTGGTAAATTTGGCGTCCCCGTTGTTGTAGCGATAAATGACTACATCACAGATACTGAGAATGAACATGCTGCAATTATTGAGTTTTGTAAAAATTTAGGTGTGCAGTGCAAAATTTCATCGCATTGGGAAAAAGGCGGTGCAGGCGCAGCAGATCTGGCGGAAGAGGTTGCAAAATTAGCAGATTCAAATTCAGCGGAATTCAGAACTCTGTACGATAACAAGATGACACTTTGGGATAAAACTGAATGCATTGCAAAAAATATTTATGGTGCTGCTGAGATAATCGCCGACAAAAAAGTAAGAAATCAATTTAAAAAATTAGAGGACGATGGATTTGGAGAATATCCAATATGCATGGCTAAGACCCAATACAGTTTCTCAACCGATCCATTGCTAATGGGGTCTCCAGTAGGACATGATGTGCCAATCAAAGAGGTTCGATTGTCTGCAGGTGCAGAATTTGTTGTTGTTGTCTGCGGTGACATCATGACGATGCCAGGTTTGCCAAGAATTCCAGCAGCAGAGAATATTGATGTTGACAATGAGGGATTAATCCAAGGATTATTTTAGAAACAAATTTAAAAGGAGAAAAAATGAAAATATTATGTGTCTTATATGATGACCCAAAGGATGGAATGCCTTCAAGTTATCCAAAAAACGAATTGCCTAAGCTTGATAAATACCCTGATGGTATGTCCTTGCCAAGTCCTAAAGGGAGAGACTTTACTCCTGGGGAGTTGCTGGGTTGTGTATCTGGCGAACTTGGGCTGAGAAAATTTTTAGAAGATAGAGGGCATACATTGGTTGTCACATCTGATAAGGATGCTGACGGGTGTGTTGCAGATCAGGAATTGGTTGATGCTGATGTTGTAATTTCGCAACCTTTTTGGCCTTATTATTTAACCAGGAAGAGAATGGAGAGTGCTCCAAACTTAAAAATGGCAATTACTGCTGGCATAGGCTCTGATCATGTTGATTTGCAGGCCGCAATGGATCACAAGGTTGATGTTGTTGAAGTTACTTATTGTAATTCAAGGTCAGTTGCAGAACATATTGTCATGATGATCTTATCGCTGGTAAGGGATTATCACAATCAGCACAGGATTGTTAATGAGGGGGGTTGGCACATTGCTGATGCCGTAAAAAGATCCTATGACGTTGAAGGCATGCACATAGGAACAATTGCTGCCGGGAGAATTGGCTATGACATGTTAAGAAAAATGCATCCATTTGATGTGCATTTACATTACTTTGACAAGCATAGATTAAGTGCTGAGCAAGAAGGTGAGTTGAACCTTACCTATCATGATTCAGTTGAATCATTGGTTGCAGCATGTGATGTCATTAATATTAGCTGTCCTTTGCATCCAGAAACAGAACACTTATTTAATGACGAATTAATCAGTAAATGTAAGCCAGGCGCATATATTATTAATACTGCCAGAGGAAAAATTTGTGATAGAGATGCCATAGTCAGGGCTTTAGAGTCTGGGCAATTAAGTGGCTATGCGGGAGATGTTTGGTTCCCACAACCAGCACCAAATGATCATGTTTGGAGGACAATGCCGCATCATGGGATGACTCCTCATACGTCCGGAACTTCTTTATCCGCTCAAACAAGATATGCCGACGGAGTGAGAGAAATTTTAGAATGCTTCTTTGATGATGAAGAAATAAGGAATGAATATTTAATTGTTCAAGGTGGAGACTTAGCAGGTATGGGAGCTCACTCTTATACAAAAGGAACTGCAACGGGCGGCTCTGAAGAAGCAGCTAAGTTTAAGAAGTAGAGAAGATTTTATAAATTTATTGAGGGCTTCGGTTGATTAAATTAAGAGTGGCTCTTATTTCTGCTTTTGGGGCATTTTTGTGCATTTCTATGCTTGCCTATCTCAATAGTTTTGAAGATGGTAATTTGTGGTTAATACCACCATTTGGGGCAAGCATGGTATTGGTTATGGCAGTTCACGAAAGTCCACTTGCCCACCCAAAAAATGTTTTTTTTGGTCATATTTTGTCTGCTTTATCAGGAGTTATTGTTTTTTCTTTCATGGGGTTTTCTCCTATTAGTGTGGGACTAGGGGTAGCTTTAGCGATCTTCTTAATGATTATTACTAAGACCATTCACCCCCCAGCCGGAGCTAATCCAATTATTGCAATTCTTGGCGCAAAAGAAATAGGCTTTATAATAATGCCTGTTGCAGCGGGTGCGTTATTTATAGTGATTTTTGCAATTTTTTACAACAAACTATTAAAGAGAAACTATTTTATTTTTAATGATTGATTATAGTGAGTTGATCGCTAAATATATTTTACAGCTCAAATAATAAGAGCTTATTTTTTGGAATTTTATGGAACAAAGTTTTAATACACCTTTAAAAGAATTCTTGTCAGGATACTCTATTGAAGTTACTCCAAGATCTGCGAATAAGATCGAATGTTTTGCGGATGTCTTACCAGAAAATACCAGAGTTTATATTGCCCAAATAAACATTGATGATATTCCTGAAATGATCGTTACAGCAAAAAGATTAAAAGATGAAGGTTTTAAAGTAATGCCTCATTTTCCAGCAAGGATGATTAAAAATCATGCTGTATTAAATGATCTGATTTCTATGTATCAAAATGAGGCTGGTGTAGATGAAGCACTTTTATTGGCAGGAGGTCTTCCAAGTCCAGCTGGAGACTATAATTCCTCAATGCAACTTATTGAATCAGGCCTGTTCGATAAAGCTGGTTTTAAGAGATTGCATGTTGCCGGACACCCAGAGGGAAACAAAGACATAGATCCTGACGGTAGCAATAAGAATCTCTCTGAAGCTCTTTCATGGAAACAAGAATTCTCAAACAGAACAGATGCTTCAATGGCAATCACCACGCAATTTTGCTTTGATGCTAATGTTGTAAAGAAGTGGGCAGATACAATCAAGGATAGCGGCATCGATCTACCTATTCACATTGGGATTGCTGGACCAGCAAAGCTTCAAACGTTACTTAAATTTTCAATCGAATGCGGCGTAGGGGCTTCAATGAAAGTTCTTACCAAAAGGGCAAGAGATATAACTAAGTTATTATTACCATATAAACCTACTCAAATACTCAGTGATTTAGCAAATTATAGAACTCAAGACTCATCTTTTAATATTGAACAGGTTCATTTTTTCCCTTTGGGAGGCGTCAAACAAGCGGCTGAATTTGTGGAGAAATTTAGTAGCCCAAACTCCTAAAAAAAGCCATTTTTTTTCATTAAAAAGTGACTATTCTATATAAAAAAACCATGATAGCATGCTCGTATGTTAAAGAGCTCACAACTAGTTTTTAATCCAAGAGTAAGAAAGTCACCATTTTTTATTTCAACAATGAAGTATGGTGCTAGCGCCTTCACTATATATAACCACATGTACTTACCAATTAGCTATGAAGGAGTTATTGAAGATTACAACAAAGTGCTAAATGGTGTTCAATTGTGGGATGTTGGAGTAGAGAGACAAATCCAAATTAAAGGACCTGATGCGGAGGCATTAGCACAATTTTTGACACCCAGAAACATTAAAAAATGTGCTGTAGGCCAAGCAATGTATGCGCCTTTTTTAGACTTCAATGGAGGATTTTTAAATGATCCAGTGATGCTAAAGATAAGTGAGGATTGCTTCTGGTTTTCAATTGCTGACGGTGATTCTCTATTATGGGTCCAAGCTCTTGCAGCAGGATATAAATTTGATGTAGTTGTTGATGAACCCGATGTTTCTCCATTGCAAGTGCAAGGACCGAATGCAGCAAAATTAATGTCTAAAGTTTTTGGAGATTGGATTGATGATCTCGGTTTTTATAAATTTAAAGATGTTAATCATCAGGGTATTCCAATGGTCATTGCTAGAATGGGATACAGTAGAGAGTTGTGCTACGAGATTTTTCTTCAAGACCATTCACAGGGAAATCAATTATGGGAGATTTTATGGGAAGCAGGTAAGGATTTAAATATTTCACCTGGAGGTCCCAATATTATTCTGAGACTAGAAGGCGGAATTTTAAGTTATGGAGGTGATTTTGATAGATCAAATAATCCTTTTGAGGTTGGATTAGAGTGGATGATCGATCTTAATCAAGAAGATGATTTTATTGGCAAAGAGGCTCTTAGTGAAATTAAATTCAAAGGCCCTTCAAAAAAATTAATGGGTGCTGAAATTGAGGGTGACCCGATAAATTATTCAAATCAGGAACATTTGCCAGTATCAGTTGATGGGAAGAATATTGGCACTATGAATAGTATGACCTATTCACCAAGGCTAGATAAAAATATTTCGTATGTATTTTTAGAAATCAAATATGCAAAAGTAGGGCAAGAGATAATAATTTCTTTACCTGATGAAGATCTTAAGGCTAGGGTAGTTGATATTCCTTGGTTAAAAAGAGCAAAAAAAAATTAATTCGATTACCAATTTTTTATAATATTACTCATTATAAAAAAAGCGCACATCACATTAATAAGAACAATCACAGTTCTTATAACTGCAATTTTATTATCATGATCCTTGGTCCTCTCATCACTGAAAGAACCAAGCGCCATTTTCCATAACTCCCACATCAGTAAATATTTCTAATCAGCGTAATCGAGCCCCTTAGATTGCTGCACTTCGCGTTTATTAGGATTAACAGACTCTCTAAATGGAACTGCAACAACTTCACCTTGAACTGCTACTCCAGATTCATCTGAATATTCATCAGGCAACCTTACTTGTAATTTTGTTCCTATTTCAGATGAACTAAAGGGAACCCATCCAAGCGCAACATTAGTCTCTAGTTCTGGTGACCACCATGGAGAGGTAACATAACCCATATCATTACCATCAGTATCTGCAATCAGCCAAAAATCAGGAGCATAGTCAGTAATTTCTTTGCCGCCAAGAATCATTCCAACCATTTTCATCTTGAATGGAAAATCTCCAGCGTCAATGACATCGCGTTGGCGCTCAAGCTCTTCTTTTCCAATATAATCAGCTTTCTTATTTCTAGGCACTTGATAACTAAGATTTACCTGGAAAGGAGACGTTTCATGGTCCAAATCTTGACCCCAAGATAAAATACCAGCTTGAATTCGACGGTGATGAGCAGGCGCTATCACCATTAAACCAAACTCTTCTCCTGCTTCTAGAACTTCATTCCAGACAGCTTCAGCATTTTCATGAGAATCTCGTACATATATTTCATAGCCTTTCTCGCCAGTAAAACCAGTTTGGCTAATTACCACATCTGCGCCGCCAATTTTTGTTTCCATAAGACCGTAATAAGGAATTTCTCTAAGTTCTTCACCGGCAAGCTTTGCCATAAGATCCTCCGACAAAGGGCCTTGAATTTGCAAAGGACAAACATCTATTTCATCAATTTCGACATTGTATTTCTTGGTAACATTTACACCTTGTAACCAAAATAATAGATCGCTGTCAGAAAGAGAAAACCAAAATTCATCTTCTGCAATTCTTAGTAAGACTGGATCGTTAAGAATGCCGCCTTTATCGTTACATAAAATTGCATATTTTCCATTGCCTGGTTCAATTTTGGTAGCATCACGAGTTATCACATAATCTGTAAACGCTTCAGCATCTGGACCTTTCACTCTGATTTGTCTTTCAACAGCAACATTCCACATTGTGACTCGATTAACCAATGCTTCATACTCGACCATGGCTCCGCCATCTTCAGGCTTCACATATCCACGTGGATGATAAATCCTATTGTAAACGGTTGCTCTCCAACAACCTGCTTCATGAGAAAGATGCCAAAATGGCGATTTTCTCACTCGAGTTGAAATCAATAGTTCAGTGGGTGTTCGGCCACTTTGCCTAAGATTAATTGGAACCACACGATCGCTTTGATCGACACTGGGATGGTTTGGATGTTTCATTGTTATTTCCCCCTTTAAGTTATTACATTGAAATTAATTAAGAACGAACCTTTTCGTTATTGGGATCGTAAAGCGATCCTTTGCCAACTATCTGAACAGTCATTGGATAAACTCCATCACCGTCTTCATTGAAGTACTCCAGTGCAAGGGATTTTCCTTGCTTAGCAATATTTTTAGGTAAATAGCCCATTACCACGAATTTTTTTATTGAAGGACAATATGACATACCTGTTGCATATGATCTGCGTCCTTTGCTGTCTATGGGAACTTCCCCTGTATCAGGATCAATGATTGGTGATGTTCCAACTGGATATCTATCGCCAGTGCCTGAAACATTTAGTTCATCAAGTGTCATGGTGCATAGAATAGCGCTTGGTTCTTCCTCTCGATGGCTAAGGTGAGCTGCTTTACCATGAAAGTCTGCATCTTTAACTAAACGTCTTTCTATAGCAGATTCGCAAGCGTTATAATCAGTCTCTAAATCTGCACCTTGCAGCCTAAAGCTTTTTTCGAGGCGACGACTGTTAGCATATGTTTCAATACCAACTGGAACTACTCCAACCTCTAACAATGAATCGTAAAGGGCTAGACCTTCTTCACTATCATTATTTAAATAAATTTCCCAGCCACTTTCTCCAACATAAGAGATGCGTGATGCCCAGACATCGATCTTTTTCCCCTCTGATAAATTTAGCGTTAAATTTTTTGCTGCGACAAACGGAAAATTTTCTATGGAGAGTTCATTCGGATCAATAAAATGACCTAATGCATTTTTTGCGTGAGGTCCCCATAATCCCAAAGTTGCAATGTCATGAGTGCGTATTTTAATATCTGCATCTAATCCCATATCATCACGATAATTTCTTAAAGTTACCCAATCTCTGTTGCCATCTGCACCCCCAGTGACTATTCGATATCGATTCGATCCCAAGCGAGATATTGTAAGATCAGCATGCACACCGCCATCTTCATCTAAGAAATTAGTATAAATCATGCGTCCCTCTGGAGTATTGCCACCAACTTTTGCTAGTGAAAGATATTCCAGCATTCGCTCTGCATCTGGTCCCTCAATGTCCATAATAGGAAAGTGAGAAAGGTTGATCATGCCGACCGAATCGCTCATGGCAAGATGCTCAGCATTAGCAATTTCATATGGAACGTGTCGTCGGTCCCATTCATTTTGTCTTGTTGGAACTTCTTTTAAATATTTTTCAAGTCTTTGCTGATTGCTGTCGTAGGCCAATGCACGTTCCCACCCAGCAACCTCATTATCGAAGAAGCCCCCAAGCTCTTTTTCTCTGTCATAAAATGGGCTGACATATAGCTCCCTGTGGCTTATGTAGGGTTCTCTTGGATGAACAGCAGGAGTATAAATGGTTTGAGCATTTTCATATGATCGTGTTTTCACAAATGCCTTCTCTTTTTGTGCAGGATAAAATCTCGCAATATCGAAGGAATGCATGTCTACCTGAGTTTTTCCATTAATCATTGACTCAGCACAAAGCCTTGCACAGCCAGGACCATCCTTGACCCAAACTGCCTCACACAACCAAAAGCCTCTTACCTCTGGGCTTTCACCAATCAAAGATCCAGCATCAGGAGTTACAGAGAGCAGACCATTAAAGGAACTTTTCTCATCCCAGCCTAACTCAGAAAGTATAGGTGTTGTTTCAAATGCTTTTTCAAGAGGCTCTGCAACTTCTTCAAGTTCAAGGTATCTCATCGAATCAGAACCCATCGTTTTATTAGGATTGCCTATATCCTTTGGATCAACCAGTCGAGGGTCTTTATCCTCGTAGTAACCCCATTCCAGCATGCCTCCATGGAGCCTGCCAGTATCTCTTACGTATGCCGAATTTCCTTGATCACGAAGCAAAGGATAAACGAGTAACTCTTCTGTCCCTTGTATTTCAGGTAGTGGACCAAAAAATAACAAAGGATGCTCTACTGGCATAAGTGGAACCGGAACGTTTGCCATGTCACCCATTAACGGCCCCCATATGCCTGATGCGATAACAACCTTTTTAGTCTTAATTATTCCTTTATCAGTTTTTACTCCGACGATGTGACCATTTTCAATTTCAAAACCTATTGCTGGAGTGTCCGTGTAAGTTTTTAGTGCACCAGTTTCCTTAGCAGTCTCAACTGCAAAGTTCACAACATCTTGAGAGCGGGGAGTGACCAGACCTGCATCCGGGTCCCACATTGCTCCTCGAATTGATTCTTCATCCAGTAACGGAAATTTTTCTTTAGCTTCTGCCGCTGAAATTAATTTAATATTTGTTCCAAATGATTTACCTGATTCAACTTTTCGTTTGAGTTCCTCCCAGCGTGCATCATCATCTTTACGACAGATCTCCAAACCACCTTTTTTTAAAAAAAAACCATTTTCTTCATAAAAGTTCCTACTAAAGTTGGTAGCCCAACAGCCGAGCTTGTCATGTGTTGTATTGTAGACAAAGTCAGAAGCATGAGCAGTTGAAGCAATGTCTGAAGGGATAATTGTAGATTTTTCCAAGCCTATGATATTTTTTTGTCCTAGCTCTGCAAGCCAGTATGCAAGCATTGATCCTACGATGCCCCCAACACCAACTATCACCACCTCTGCATCTGTAGGAAATTTAGAGGGCTGATTCGTCATTACAAAAATTACCTATTATCATCAATTATTATGTCAATTACTTGTGATAATAATCCTAGATTATTTAACTGTCCATTCATTTTTTGGCTTATTTTTAGACATGAAATTTGCACATATTTTATTGCTATTTATTGCAATAAAATGCTCAGTTCTTATGAAGGATTACCAAGAACGGGTAATTCTAATCGAGTCATCTAGGCTACCATTTGGCATAGCGACCCATGCTTCCACAACCTCCAATCGCAAGTATTTTCATAATTTACTCCTAAGCATATTCACTTTATTATCAAGTAATCTATAACTCAACAGATTTTAAATATGAATAAAGACATTGATATTATTATTTATGGAGCCAC
>QOPC01000024.1 GCA_003331545.1 SAR86 cluster bacterium | reverse complement strand
TGAAAAGACGCCAAGACTGATTCTCCTGCGGTAACCTTATCTCCAACCTTGCATTTTGAAATTGCATCAAGAGGCATGTATATGTCCACACGTGAGCCAAATCTTATTAGTCCAAATCTCTCACCTTGGGCAAGATTATGATTCAAAGATATAAACCCAAGAATTCTTCTGGCAATTAAGCCTGCAATTTGAACAACAACAATTTTTGTTCCATTGGCAGAATTAATAATCAAACTACTTCGTTCATTCTTATCACTAGCCTTATCCAGACTTGCATTTAAAAATTGTCCTTTTTTATAAACTATGTTTTCAGCCAATCCTGAGATTGGACTTCGATTAACGTGCACATTGAATACGTTCATAAATACGCAGATTCGCTTCATCTTTCTGGCATCCATTAACAGCTCTTCTGGAGGGTAAGCCTCGTCAATCAAACAAACCTTCCCATCTGCCGAACTGATGATTAAGTTCGAGTCCTGTGGGGTATTTCTTTCTGGATCACGAAAAAACCAAAGAGTAAAAATAGTAAGCAAGAATCCCATAGCCGAAAGAACAGCAAAGAATATAGATAAGACCACTGAAGTTATAAAAAATATTGCTGCAAACTTCCATCCTTCGGGATGTATAAAAGGTCTTTTGGTGTTTAATTTACTCATCTTACTTATCCTTAATCTAGCCGAGCATTTTATGTTATTAAGGCTGCTTTTAAAAATCTAAGTCTAATCAAAACCAACTATCTGACTGAATAAAATTAATATCGCCATTAAAATTTGAAGAATGAGTGTTATCCAGAGTATTAATTTAGTTAATAACTTGGGCTGAAGATCCCTGCTCAGCTTGCTTGTGAGGTACAAAGCACCAATATTTATAATTGGAAGTCCAAGAGCAGCCCATATGCCAGCAATTAGGAGCAAGATAATTGGATTTGGCAACAAAAAATAAGCGATAGCTGAAAACAAAGGAATAATGAAAGCAATTATTTTAATTAAAGAGCTGCGCGTATTTACTTGCTCTCCTACCAAGCCCATGGAGATTAAATAATCTGAGATTGTTCTTGTGAATGCGGCAGTTCCAGATAGCAAAGTTGAAAAAAGAACAAAAAAAGCCAAGGGAATAAAAAACCATTTTGCCCAAGTCCCTAAAATTGTAGTGAACATATTTAAGAGGGTTTGAATGATATCGCCGTCAGGGGGAGGATAAAGGCTCAAAGTATTTAACACAGCTGCACCTAAGAGAAAAAATGGAAGAGTGCCTATGGTTACAAAAAAGACTGTTGCCCAGACGTCTGTTTGCATTACTTTGATCCAAGCTTTAACTTCCTGTTGATCGTCATTGTGTTCCGCATAGCCTTTTTCTAGACACCAATAGGTGTATGCCATTATTTCTCCATAACTAATTCCTGTAAAACCAAACACTGCAAGAGCCAAAGCTGCATGCTCAAACGGAAATGAAAATGTGAGGCCTCCTAAGATTTGTGAACCTGAAATTGCATAGGGCGTTGATTGCATTGAAATAGCAATAATTAGAGTGACCACCGAAAAAAAGAACACCATTCCAAGCAGAATTTTTTCCAGTGTTTGATAAGTTCCAAGATATAAAATAAACCAAGTAACAAAACATGCTATCAGTACCCATAATTCGGTACTTAAGATTGGAATCATAAGATGCCCTGATTCTGCAACAGCTCCCGCAAGACCGCCCATACCTGCAATAGATGGAATCACACCAATGAACATAAACCAAACCAACCATGAGGCTTGCTTACCCTTGAGGTTTGTTTTTGGCCCAGGCATATCTGAGAAAGATTCTAAAAAAGTCTGATTTGTAGCAATGACATAACGGCTAATTTCAGCCTGTATAAGTGGTTTGCTCCAAAGACTCAATAAAAGCCACCACAATAAAGCAAAGCCGGTTGCTGCCCCCAGCAGAGGCGAGAGAGCTATTGATCCACTTCCAACAACGCTACCAGTTACAATGATACTTGGTCCAATGAATTTTATGCGTTGGATGAATGAAGTGGGTGCTTTAATCATAATTTTTTTGCAGAAGTACTACATCCTTTGATTTGATTTCGCATTTCCAATTCCTTTGAGAGGCTATCACCTGAAAAGTTTTTTCACAATAAAAAGTCACATGGGTTGGGTCTCTTCGATAGTACCAATTCTCAAACATCTCGTCTGAGGTTAAAAAAGAAGTCATGATGCCAAGCCAGCCTCCTGGTTTCAGGAGGTCATTAAGATTATTGAACTCTTTGTATGGATCATAAAAGTGCTCTGCTGTTTCTGTGCAGGTTATAAAATCATATTGCTTTGATAGCACGCTCTCGTCAGGATAAAAAAATGGATCATACAGTGATACCTTAAATCCATCATGAGTCAGCATATCTGCCAGCGCTGGTCCTGTGCCACAGCCAAAATCTAACCCATGTGAGCCAAGAGATATTTTTTCTTTGAGTGGAATAGAAAGTTTTGATAAAAATGCCCGATATTCTTTATCTTGAATATTATTATTATGCTCTAAGTATCGCTGTTCTTCATCCGCAGAATCGATGAAGTAAGATTTGTCTAAATACTTGCATCCACAAACATTACAACTCCAGTAAATCTTTTTATCCAGCGTTTCAAAGCTTGAAGCAGTTCCAGACCTGCAGATATTACAGATCATTATTAAATAACTTTTTTAATACCTTCAATCGATACGAGCATTCCTTGATGAATGCCATCAGCAAAAATATCTGGAGAAATTTCAGTTGTCCAACTTAGCATACACTCTCGATCATTAAGGGGTGCTACTTGCATAGTCGCTAAATGATGTTCAATGGGTGCAGGGGTTTGTATAGCAGAGTACTGAAGGATCATGCTTGCATGATCTTGTTTTAAAATTTTTTCAGTTATCTGCCCCATCCCAGTCATTTGAAAATGTCTAAGGTCACCTTCCAATATGATTTCGTCAATTGTGGGCACCCAGTCACATCTTCCAACGTCAGATAAAATAACCCATAGTTCATCTGCCGAGCATCCAAACTTCGCCTCTTCTTTAAGAGTTTTCATTCAATCTTAATTTTGTTTTATAGCTCTTTAAAATTTTTCTCTCTAACATAACCAACTCGGGTTGTTTTGAAATGCTTCAAAGGAATTCCAAGGCGATTAATTGTTTCAATAACATTTTGAGAAACATTGCCATAAATCTCTATAGTAAAACCATCGGCTAACTCAGCGTGTTTAGCAACATATTCTTGAACTGGTGGATTTGCATCATGCTTAATAAATGCTTCACTGTTTGAATAAACTTCTGTCCATGTGAAGGCAAGAGAATCATCCGGATCAGCATCAAAATTGTGGAATAGCATACCAGGTTCGCTTAGCTCAACCGCATTATCAACTTCGTTGGCTATATCAAGATACTCCTCAATCATTCCTTCTTTAACATGAATCCTTGCAATAAGAATGAATGGATTTTTCCCATCAGCAGATTCGTTCTCATGATGCGCGGCTTCTGATATAGGCATAATGGATATTGATAATATTAATGCAAAAAATAGTTTCATACTTTATCTCCAATAAAATTTAATTCTACAGCAAAGCATTATGAGTTGGGGTTATCTTCAGCTTGAAGCATAACCTCAATTGGTATCTCAAAAGCACCGCGGCTTAAATGCCATATTCTAGAAATTGATTTGGTATCTAAGTCTCCATAATAATGGGGAAATAAACCAGATCTATTTCCAGGCGGGATGGGAGCTTCAAATTTGATTTGTTCATGTGTTTGCGATTCATCTATTTGAAGCAGCACTATTGAGTCTAATTTATCAAAATATAAAGCCAGTGTTGCATTGAGTTGAGTCGCTGTAGAAAGATGAACGAAGCCATCTTCTTTATCCAGTTCTGTTGAAATTAAACCTGAAGTCTGGGCTTTTCCCCACTCATCCGGAGTAAGAACTTTATAGATTTGATTATTCAAATTGAACTCCTTGGTTGTGCTCATTAAATTTTGGGATATTACAAAAAAAGAAAGTAATAATAAGGACGTTAATGTTTTCATCAATGTCGAAGATGCGGCTAAATCCACCTTCTAGTAACTTTTTTATATTCATCAAAGTCTTGAGCAAATAAATTCATCATTGCCCTTTCTTCAGGAATAATTTGAAACTTTGTTATATATACACAAAATAAAGCAATTAAAAAAATACCGCCTATAAGATTAAAAAATACAGCTATCGAACCTAATACAAACGCCATACCAAGATACATTGGATTACGAGAATATTTAAAAATTCCATCTGTCACTAACTTTGTTGCTTGCTCAGGACTTAATGGATTAACTGTTGTCTTATCTTTTTTAAATAGACGAACAGCAGATATTAAGACAAAAAAACCTAGTAAAAGTAAGCTCACTCCAAGATAAAAAGAGTACTCGGTCTTAACAGCTGGGAACATCTCTCTAGAAAAATAGATAGATAAGCCGAATGCCAAAGTAACAATTGGTGGTGGAATTTTTGTTTCCATTTTATTTAACTCTCTTAACTTTTAAGCTGACTTTTTTTCCTTCAACTTTCATTACATAACTACCAAAAAAACCGTCAGAAAGAATAACTGTTTGCCCCTTTCTAATTGGTATTCGGTCATAGGTATCTTTGACACTTCGCCATATTTGATTATTGTCTAAAGTGACATAGATTTTATAATTTGCACGTTTATTTACATTTACTACTTTTGCTTTGATAAAAAAATCATCTTTTTGTTTTGCCAAACCATAATTTTTATAATCTTTTTCATCCGTCTTTGTAACTTCTTGTTTTTTTGGAATGACTGATGCTTGTTGTATTGTTCTATTTTCTTTGAAGAGTTCATCGTAGCAGCTGAGTCTTTCAGAAGAATCATCTGTATCAATGCACTTTTGCAGGGCTGAGTCATTAGAAATAGCTGGCAAGCTTATAAAAAATAATCCCAGCAATAGGAATATATATTTAAATTTATATTGAGAAAGCTGAATTTTTTTATGTGTTAACTTGTCTAAACTATGCATAATTATAAAAATATAGCTCTCTAATAAAGAAGTCAAAAAAAATTTAATGGCTAAGAGCTCTAGCCCTTATTTTTTCACACGAGTATTGGGTGGCCCAAAAATTATATTTAATACCTGACTAAGATTATTTTTGTTTTTTACTTCCTGAATCATAGATGACCAGGCCATAAAAGTTATTTTTACTGGATTATAAGTATTTACATTGTTTACTAAACCAAACTTTACAGATTCTTTCTCGCACGCAAATGTTCCAAACATTCTGTCCCAAATAATCAGAAGATTGCCATAATTTTTATCGATATATTGTGCATTAGATCCATGATGCACTCTGTGATGTGAAGGAGTATTAAAAATCCACTCAAGGGGACCAAGCTTGCCGACAATTTGGGTATGGCCAACTATCCCCCATAGCGTACTTATTACTCCAGCAACTGCAATAATAGTTGGGTCAAATCCTAGTAAAGGCAAGATCATAAAAAATGGGATTTTAGAAATCGGACCAAACCAAGCCTGCCTAAACGAGACGGCAAAATTCATTTCTTCACTTGAATGATGGCTTAAATGTATTGCCCAAAGAAATCTTACCCTGTGAGACATTCTATGATAAATGTAAAAAACAAGATCAATCATAATGAATGTCATGACCCAGGTCACCCAAAGAGGCATGCTTGCGACTAGGTCAAAAACTCTAAACTGATATAAATAAAAATGAAAAGCAAGCACCATTCCCTTGATGGCAAAAGCCATCATGATATTTCCTGATACAAGGCCTATGGTGCAAAGTGTATCTTCTCTTTTATAGTATTTTTTATTTTGCCAATTAGAAATTAAGATTTCTATGAAAATCATTGCTAAAACAATTGGGGCTCCAATTGCGTATATTTCGTTTACAGTTAATTCAGTCAAAATAATATTAGTTTTATTAATTGATAATTTTAAACCTATTTAAAAAACATATTCTATACAGGGAACTTTAATTTATGATCGATTGTGATCAACTCTAGCCCTAAACTCAAGAACAGTTGCATTTATGCAATAGCGGGGCATTCCATTTGGACCATCTGGAAAAACATGCCCCAAGTGAATGTCTGAAGTTACTGATCTTATTTCTGTTCTTCTCATTCCATAACTGTTGTCAGGTTTTGAGTAAACAGAATCCTTAATTGGTCTTGTAAATGACAACCAGCCAGTTGAAGAATTAAATCTATCTCTAGTGTCAAATAACGCAGCTCCGCTGAGCTTATCTACAAACACTCCATCTGGAGTATTTTTAAAAATTTCATACTCTTTGCAAAACCTTGCATCCGTCCCCTTTTCAAAAGCAACCCTATAAGCCTCAGAATCTCCGAGCTTAAAATATCCCAAGGCTTGGTAAAATTCCTTGGTATCAAGATAACCCTGATGACCAAAAACCTCTTTTCCATCTTCTAAGAACAAAATGGTTGGAGTGGCCCAGGTTGGAGAATTGATTTCTAGACCATCTAAATCTGAAGCCAATCGAGAAATAATTGGAATATCTCCTGAATAACTTTCCATAACTTTTGCTTGAAACTTCTCACAATATGGACAATACCCAGCGGCCTCAATCACAACAATTTTTTTTCCAACAAAAAGCTCTGAGTTATCTATTGCTGGCACTTCGTTTAATTGAGCAAATCTCACGCCTGTCGAGTGATCAGGGCAATAGCCATTAGGATTTTTAGCAATATAATCTTGGTGATAATTTTCAGCTTTATAAAATTTTTCAATAGGTTTCACTACAGTGGCAATAGGGCCATATCCTGCATTTGATAAAAGTTTTTGGAAGCTTTGAATAACACTATCAATAACTTTTTTTTGTTCATTATTGCTATACAAGATAATGGATCTGTATTGGGTACCTATGTCGTTACCCTGTCTATTTATTTGAGTTGGGTCATGAGATTCAAAATAATGAATTAAAAGCTTCTCTGTTGAAATAATATTCTTGTTATATGTAACCTCAACTACTTCGGCATGGTTATCAGCATTAAACTTATTTTTCAACTTTGTAATTTCCCTGTAAGAGGCACGGATGCCATTGCCGTCCGCGTAACCTGACACTGCATCTATAACTCCCGGTAAAGCTTCATAACCCTTTTCTGCTCCCCAAAAACAGCCTGACCCAAGAACAATTTTTTCAGAATGAATAGTCGCTTCCTTGACACTCGAAGAGGAATATAAGCTAAAAAAAGAAGCCAAAAATAAAAATAAGGATAAGGTTATTTTTCTCATTAATCTAAATACTGAATAAGTAAAGTAGGCACATTATGATTGTGAGATTTAATTGTTGCAACAAGGGTTTTTTCTTTGATGCCTTTCTGAATTGGCGTAACTTCAATCCCCTCAGCTGTAAGTCTTGCATGAGCCTTTTCTATGTCCTTTACATCCCATGCAAGTCCCCACATCTTATCATTGGGTGGCAAATCATCTTTTGCCTCGATGACCTCAATCGTGGTTTTACTAAGGCGAAAAAAAAGCATTCGCTTTTGCCAATGCTCAATGATTTTATCTAAAGCAAGACGTATGTCGAAAGCATCTTTATAAATTTTTATAAAGCCATCGGCATCATTAGTGTTAATTACAACGTGATCTAATTTGTGGGGAGACGAGCTCTTGTATTCTTTTCGCTGTGGGAGATATCCTTTTGTGTGCTCTATTGCAAATGAAAATATACCTCTTGAAAGTTCGGGAGGTAAAAATAAACTTTTCCATTTTCTAACCTGCTGATCAGATGAATTTATTCCTTCTCCTTCAGAAATCTGGCCGACAAGAAAATCTTTTTGCTGCAGAGATTGCTGAACTCTCGCAATGTCCTTGGTTTCAAAGGCTATTCCAATTAAGCCCTCACCGCCTTCTTTTAAATAATGATTTACTAGATCTGCGCCAATGCCCTCTCCAGTTGCAGATAAAAGCTCAAGGTGAGTATTCTCAAAGTTAAATAATGCGTTGCTTGTCCCCAAACTTGAATGACTGCCAGTCCAAACAGGAGGAGTTCCCATCAAAAGTTGATAGTTTTTTGTTGCCTTGTCTAGATCTTCAACAGCAATAATTAAATGATCAAGACAAGTAAACATAATTTTTTAATTAAAGCTTATTGTTGGGATAGGCTTGTATATACTCGATTAACAAAGCCCAGTGATCCTCTTTCGGGTCCATAGATTTCATCAAAATCTTCCGTTGGCCTAGCATCTAAAACTTGTTGCATGGTATTTCCATCTGCAATTAAAGAAGCTACTCTTAATCGAACAGTTTTAAGCATAGAGATGTATTGCTTTAAATTTGCAATATCTGTAACAGGTCCGTGTCCAGGAATTACGATAGTATCTTCAGTTGAAAGCTTAAGGGCTTCCTCGCAGAATTTTATCATCCCATCAATACTGCCGCCGCTTCCAACATCAATAAATGGATAGCCTGAATTATTAAAAACATCTCCTAAATGGACAGCATTTTGTTTCTTAAAAAAAACTGCAGTATCTCCATTTGTGTGAGCCGATGCAAAGTTCTTTAAATCAATCTCTCCATCATTAAAATAAATTTGCATTCCATGATTGTAGGTGAAAACTGGTAAGGCTTCATCAGGATAAGGTTGTTGCATATATTTTGCTATCACCATATTTATTAAGCCCCCCTTTGCCATATCAGCTCGAGCATTTGAATGAGCTATAATCTTGGTACCCTTTGGGCCCAAAGCATTATTGCCCTCAGCATGATCAAAATGCCAATGAGTATTTACAGCGTAATCAACTTTTTCTCCGCCAATCTTGGAAATTGCTGCTTCCAGCTTATCCATAATCTGAGGAAATTGATCATCAACAATTAACACTCCATCTTTGCCTATAGAGACTGCTATATTGCCTCCAAGGCCAAACAGAACATATAGGCCTTCTGCTACCATTTGTGTTTGGATTTCAGCCTCCTCAAAATTCCAGCCAAAAGCATCTGCCAATTGATCTAAGTTAAGCACATCTTCCTCACGTGGATCTGAGTTTGCATAACCAGACATGATGATGAAAAAAATAATAGTGAAAGTTAGTAAAAACATTTTCATTTAAAGCTCCTTTTTTGAGTTACATTAATTATTACATCACTTTAAATTGATAAAAGTAGATTTAGAAAAAATTTTATGTTTTTTTTCTAAGGTCAATTTTAAAAAATAGCAATATGCCAGATATAGAGCTAATTAAAGCTAATATAGAAAATATTTTTAAAAGTAGGTTATCTATATTATCTCTTTCCTGCCAATCCATGATATGAAAACCCCACATTAGATCCCAGATCCGCCATTGAGCAGATCGTATCGCCACAATTTCTCCGCTGAAAACATTTAAGTAAACGTTAATTTCTTTATCGTTAGCATTGCGAGTGGTGACATTGTAAATGGGTAGTTGTCTGCCCCTATATTCAGAGCCTTTTTTGGGTAAATTTATTTCTTTAACTGCAATTGGTTTAAGTAATGTATTATTTTTTACAATCTGTTTTGCCTCAATATCAGAAATTTTTTGGATAGGGCTTCCTTGTTCGTCAAAATATTGCATGCCCATTTTCGTCGAAGCAACAATGATTGTCTCATCTAATCTTTTTTTAATATCAACTGAAGTTGCATCGGGAATATCAAAATCTACTTTTTTTAAACTATAGTTTGATAAAGACTTGATTCGATATTGCTCTCCTCTAACATTTTCAATTTTATTAAAAGCAAAGTAAATGCCAGAAATTGTCCACAATAATAGCTGAAGCGAGATAAAAAAACTTAAGTATTTATGGGTGTTTCTTACAGTCAACCTCATCTTTTAAGAAGCTTGATAATCTCAGTAATTTTTTTGTCACTATCATCTTTTCCACTAAAAGATTCTTTAATACACTCTTGTAAGTGCGTCTTTAAAACTTTCCCCTCAACACTGGAAATAGCATTTTTTGTTGCCTTGATTTGATTCAGGATATCTACGCAGTACTTACCCTGATCAATCATTCGCTCAATACCCTCTACTTGCCCCTTGATACGTCTAAGACTTGAAATTTGATTCTTGTGACAGGGATGCTTCATGGCTATAGATAATATGGGACTATGTAAGTAAATATTGTAGCAAATAAGAAAATTGATACAGAGGCGTAATATATAGTTCTAGAGCGCTTTCTTGTTTGCAAGCATAGCCTGCCTAATTCTGGATCTGCCGGGCAAGGCATATAATAAGTTTTATAATTTACGAATCCAGCCATTAGAATCATCGCCAATGCAAAAAATGTAATCTGCATTTTGTAGTGAGATAAGCTTATTAAAAAGGGGATGTGCGTAATTAAGCTTGCAAAAGATGCTCCCGCTCCCAAGGCAACAAACAATGAAGGTAAGGCGCAACAGATTAAAGTGGAAGAGGATGCAAAAAGTGAGAAAAAATTAGCAGTTTTATCCTTCACGATCTGTATTAAATTGAAATAACCTGAAGGTCGGTGGCATTTTGGCCATTAGAAAGAATTTTTTGCTTAATGTCTTCAAATTCAATTTTTGCAGATAAAGAATACAGAACTAAAACTTTGCCTCGGCTTAAATCAACATCAATCTTTTGCACTGATTTATCCTTTTTAAAAGTTTTTTCTATCCCTCTAGCACAAAAATCACAAACCATTCCATTCACACTGATAACTGCAACATGAAAGTTTTTTTGTCCGTCAACGAACTTGTCGAATCTGTCTGGATCAACTTCAAGTTTTCTTCCATCAACCATGACTTCGTGTTTGTGGCCTTCATGAGAGTGAGCTTCCATTTCCATTGTGTGACTTTTGTGATGATCGTCATCTGCCCATGCAAACAAAGATATCAAAAATATGGTTAAAAAGTATCCCTTTTTCATTTTATTCTCTCCTTAAAATCTGTACATCAGATGAACATCCCAATCAACATCACTGTCATAACCGATCTCAAATAAAAAATCACCTTTAAAAAACTTTAAAACTGGATAGGTTTTCCAATCACCGACCAGTGAGTTTTTTCTAGTCTTCATCAATATCCAGGTATGGAAATCGCCATAATTTCCTTGGTAAGGAGCTATGCCTAATTGGAAATATTGTTCAGCAAAATCTCGAAAATTATTGATGACTTTTTTATACCCAAATCCAGAAAACAATCTTCTTGTTTCCCAATCTCCATGCATACCATAGAAATTATCATTTAAATTATCTGTTGAAAGGGCTGACTGAAAATATAAATTTCTCTGTGAGTTTTTGGTATTTTTTCTATTTAAAAGATATGTAAGTCGCAAATATGTAAATTTTTTATCAAAAAATTTATCCTTCACCTGCTCTACACCAATGGAGTATTTGTATGTTGGTGAATAGTGATAATAAGTTGAATCTTTCAAGTTATCTGAGATGCTCATCAAAGTTGAGCCGCCAGAATAAGAGATTGGCCTAGCTTCAATGCTGCTTATCAAGAAGAGTGAACAGAAAAATTTTTTTAACATACCCATAGGGGGTATGTTACCACACAATTATTTTTTATAGGGCTGGCTTATCATCATGGCAATCACAATCAAGTTTTCTGCAAGTTTGAAAGTTTTGATAATGCGAATAAGCAACTATTAATGAACCTACAAAGGTTAAAATTTGTTCGGCACGCCCTCCAAAAACACCCTCTCCAAAAAAGACAGCAAAAATTAAAAGCCAAAGACCTGAGATGCCCAAATACAGATAAGAATAAATTTTGTGGTTTTGAAATCCAGAAATCAAAGCATACAGGCTTATTGGAATAACCATCATTAAAAAGACCTTGTGAATTAATTCGTTATCAATTGTAAGAGCAAGAAAGCCAGAGGTGAGAATTAGAAACGAGGGCATTAACAAGCAGTGAATCATACATGCCAATGACAATGTGATTGATAGTTTGTCAGCTTTGATTTGAGTATCCATAATTTTTTGAGAAACGATTTTATTCAAGATAACTATTTATCGCAAGTAATTTTTAGTATGACTATGCTGTTTCCTTGTTTTCAATTCTATTTATCATAATATAGTAAATTGGGGTCATTAGGACTGTATATGCAATTACTTGTGGGCCTATAATTTCAAACAGAGCAAAACAAGTCACCCCGGCAAGAAAAAGAAAAAACAATTCTAGATAGCTTTTAATGAAGCCTTCTTTAAATGCAGCTTTAAATATTAAAAAGTTAATAGGCAGATAAAGCAACACACCTGTAATAGCTCCGGGGCTGAAATCAGCAAAATAAAAGCTAAAGAAAACATGAAACAGTGCATTGACTACCTGAGTGGTCATTAAAAAGAATAGAACAATGTGAGCGCTGCCTCTGTTATTTTTTAATAGGTGAATAAAAACCATTATCAATAACAGTGAAATCAATCTTATAAGCACCTCTTCTGTAGCAATCGCATTGTTATCTGCAAAATAAGTGAGTCGCCAGTCTCTAAAGTTAAAAATAATGTGCTCTTCAAAGTGATGAATAGCATAAATCAATGGCCCGAGAACAATAAGATTTTTAAACTCTGTCACAAAGATGCTTTAAGTAAAATTTGTTATAAAAAAATTCACTAGAGATTGGCATTAGTCGCATAATATTTTTTTTACCAATTATCGCGCAACCCACGCAGCCCAATGAAAGTTTTTTGACGATCCAAAGTGTCTATGCTGATATTTAAACTTTCAGCAATGCCCATTCGCACCTGAGGTTCATCTAACCTAAAAAAAACATTTATCTCGCGCTCTATGCCAATGTCGCTGACAAAACTTTCAGCATCAAGCCCATTTTGAAATTTATGACGCAATGACAGTGCTGACTCATTATCAGGCTCACGATCAAGAGTAAACTCTAAATTATTCTCAATATAATCATGTCCAGGAAAAATCCGAACATCATCAGCGAGTGGAAAAATATGATCTTCAAAAGTCTTATGGAGAATTTTAGGCTCGCCCCCAAAATCACATCTGCCAACCCCTGCGTTAAACAGTGTGTCTCCACAAAATAATGCAGGCTGCTCATCTGCATTACCAGGAAAATATAAACAAATGTGACTCATCGTATGTCCAGGCGTGTCCAATATTTTTAAAACAAAGTCGCCGCACTGCAACTCATCTCCAGCCATTAAACCCCTGTTAACGTTGGGTATGGCATCCATTGCATCTTTATGAGAAACCAACTCAGCGCCTGTTGCAGCAATAACCGGACCGTTGCCACCAATATGATCATGATGATGATGAGTATTAGCCACGATTATTATTTGCCATCCCATTTCTTTTGCCGTCTCAAGGCATAATGCATGATCCAATGGATCTATAGCTATAGCCTCAGATGTTTGTTCACATGCCAACAAGTACATGTAATTTTTTAACTGATTTCGAATGGGTATTTGCTTTATTAGCATTTTACTTATGATGTAGAAGTGCCAAAACTGTTAAACAGAGAGTATAAAGAAAGACTTTAATTGTTGTTTATGAACAACAATCGCAGTTACAACAGCTACAGCAATCACACATACACTTAATATAAACTAAATTAGCAATTATTTCATTTCTTGCTAATTTACTGTCTTAAAGTTCTCTTATTTTTTAATGTAACCTTTACTTCTCATAATAATGATGATAAGTTTACGTTACATTTTAGCAAGGAGAAATAAATGACTTTTTTCAAACGTTTTTTAGTACTTTTTATATGTGGTGCGGTTCAGGTTTTTTTTGCAACCTACCTGTTACTTGAATTGCTTGGCTTTGGTTTGGCTTGGCACCTGATGAATCATGACATGATGTTTATTCCTGGCATTTTGGTTTTCGTAGGATCTGGGTACTTAACATTCTCTTATTACTTTCTGAGTGACGAGCAATCTAATAATGCTTTATATGATGAATTTACAGCGCTTAGATATTACAAGCTTGCTACAGCAGGGTATGTGATTA
>QOPC01000023.1 GCA_003331545.1 SAR86 cluster bacterium | reverse complement strand
AGTAGGGTTCCATCTGCAGCACTTTGTCGAATCGTTTCATCAAATAAGATAACACCACCTATATTATCTTGCATGCCGGAGGATCTAAATAACATTTCTCTGTAATCGCGCCTATTTATTTCTGAGGATTCAACGCCAATAGAATCAAAACGCTTTCCACAAGTTGGATTGCTTTCGTCAGCTGCTAAAATTCCCTTACCATCTGAGACTATATATTGAGCTATCTCTTCTAATGTGTTCAACGACATAATTTTCTCCATTTTAAAATTTAAAGCCCAGGGCTGACAATGATGGTAGCTCTTTTCCCTCCATAAATTCAAGGAAAGCACCTCCACCAGTAGAGCAATAAGAAACGTTGCTTTTATCTATAAACATCTTAATAGCCAATAGGGTCTCACCACCACCAGCTAAACTGTATGCTTTTGACGATGCAATTGCATTGGCTAAATCATGAGTGCCCCTTGAAAATAGATCTTTCTCAAATACTCCTACAGGTCCATTCCAAATAATTTTTTTTGCCAAGGAGATTTTTTTAGCAATTGATGAGCTCAGTACTTGATCAAGTATCATTTCATCGTCTTGAACAGAATCTATTTTGCAAATCCTCGATTCACTTGAGTCTATGCCCTTACCCACCACAACTTCATCTGGTAATAATATTTTATCTGATTCAAATAGCTCTTTTGCCTCACTCAACATTGAATCTTCGCAAAGTGAAATTCCTATATTGTTTCCCTGAGCTTTTAAAAAAGTATTGGTGATACCTCCACCAGTTAATACCTCATCTGAGATTTGTAAGAGGTTTTTTATCACCTCTAACTTAGAGGATACCTTAGAGCCGCCTACAATAGACAAAGTTGGTGAATTCATAGATTCAGTAGCTTTCTTTAAGGCGCTAATTTCATCTTCCAACAAAAATCCTGAACAGGATGAATGAGCGGCATGAATCGCGCCATAGGTTGACGCATGAGAACGATGCGATGTTCCAAAGGCATCAAAAACATATACATCGGCTAGATTGGATAAAGTCCTAGAAAGCTCTAAATTATTATTTAATTCGCCTGGCAAGAATCTAATATTCTCAATCATAGAAATGTCTTTATGAAAATTTACATCATCTAGTGATGCAAATAGTGGGATCTCTTTATTTAAAATTTCTCCTAGTCTCTGGGCAACAGGTAAAAGAGAAAACTTTGATTCAATAACGCCTGCTTGAGGTCTTCCAAAATGAGAAATTAAAACCGTTTTTGAGTTTTGTTTTTGAAGATATTTTAGGGTTGGGATGGCGGCTAGAATTCTAGTGTCATCTAGAACTTTGCCATCTTTTACAGGAACATTTAAATCAACCCTAAGAGCGATGGTCTTATTCAAGACATCTGTATCGCCCAATTTCCTCATCTTTTAAGTAGTTTTTTTGCTTCGGTAGTTATGTTTTCTTCTGTAAAACCAAATTTCGTCATCAAATCACTTGCCGGAGCGCTCTCACCAAAAGTTTTCATTCCAATAATACTATCATTGAGATTCACTAAACCATGCCAAGAATCTGGATGAAGAGCTTCAACAACTAATTTTGGTATCTGTGGAGCTACAACACTATCTCTGTAAGCCTGATCCTGAAGGTAGAACTTATCAAGACATGGAATAGATACTATATTTACTTTAAATCCATCATTTTGAATTGATTTGGCAGCGGCAATAATTAATTGGACTTCACTTCCTGATGCAATCAAAGTGATATCTGGATCCTCCTCACAAGAAAGCAAATAGCCGCCTTTTTGGATCAAATCTAATTGCTCCTTAGTTCTTTGAACATAGGGCAGATTTTGTCTCGATAAAATTAAAGTGTGAGGAGTGCTTGAAGAAGTTACCGCCTCTTTCCAAGCCACAGCAGTCTCAATTACATCAGCCGGCCTCCAATTATTTAAATTTGGAGTTGCCCTAAGGGTAACTAGATGCTCAATTGGCTGATGCGTCGGACCATCTTCTCCTAAACCTATGGAGTCATGGGTATAGACAAAAATATTTGGTATCTCCATAAGCGCAGCCAGCCTAACAGCATTCCTGGCGTAATCCATAAACACTAAGAATGTTCCACCATATGGTTTGATTCCTCCATGAAGAAGCATTCCATTCATCATGGCTGTCATTCCAAACTCTCTAACTCCATAAAATATATGATTTCCTTGAGGGTTTTCAGGAAGTAATTCAGAGCTGGCTGAGGAATAGGTATTATTTGATCCAGTAAGATCAGCTGATCCGCCAACAAGCTCAGGCAAGAGTTCACAAAAAAAGTTCAAACAAATTTCTGAGGCTTTTCGGGTCGCCAAGTCTTTTTGATCACCCGCAACTAATTCTTCAATAAATTCTTCATAACGTTTTTTAAAGTCATTGGGTAATTCGTTATTAATTAATCGCTCTAACTCATTAAAAAGCTTTGGATGAATTTTGGAATATTCTTTCATCAATATATCCCAATCAGAATTAAGCTTAGAGCCAAAGTCTCTAGCATCCCATTGAGATTTTATGTTTGCAGGAATATCAAAAGGCTCATATTCCCACCCGAGCTGATTTCTTGTTTTTGCTATCTCCTCATCACCTAAAGGAGATCCATGCACGCCAGATGTTCCTGCTTTATTTGGCGACCCAAATCCAATTTCCGTTTTGCAGCAAATTAAAGTTGGTTGATTCGACTCTTCTTGGGCATTTTTTATAGCCTCTAAAATTTGCTCGACGTTGTGACCATCTACTTCAAGTACCTGCCAGTTATAACTTGCAAATCTTTGGGCTGTATTATCTGTAAACCAGTTTGTTATCTCTCCGTCAATAGAGATTCCGTTTTGATCATAAAAACAGATTAATTTACCCAACTTATGAGTTCCTGCAAATGAACAAACCTCATGAGAGATCCCCTCCATTAGGCAGCCATCACCCAAAAATGTATACGTGTAGTGATCAATTGGATTCAATCCATCTGCTTGATTGAACTTGGCTGAAAGAATCTTCTCAGCCAATGCCATTCCTACTGCATTGCCTATGCCTTGACCCAATGGACCGGTGGTTGTTTCAATTCCAATGTCTAAATCTAATTCTGGATGTCCAGGGGTTTTGGATCCTATTTGTCTAAAGTTTTTTAATTCTTCTAAGCTCAGATTGTATCCCGTCAGATGAAGCAAGCTATAAAGCAACATTGAGCCATGACCATTTGATAGGACAAACCTATCTCGATTGAACCAATGTGGATTTTCTGGATTATGCTTTAGATTATATTTCCATAAAGCTACAGCAATGTCAGCCATTCCCATTGGCATTCCAGGATGACCAGATTTTGCTGCTTGAACAGCATCAATGGATAAAAACCTAATAGCGTTTGCGAGATCTGTGTGCATTTTTTTTGCAATTTATTTTGACTTAATCATCATAATATGTGGGTCAGATTTTTTATATATAAATTTGTGTTTATTTCGCAAAACTAATAAGATCTTAAACAAAAATAAAAAAGTGATTTGGCCTGCTTGCATACTTAAACTGCTAAGCAAGGCATCTAAAAAATGGGGAGTACTTAAAGTAATGGAGTTTTGTTGCCTTTTTAAAATTCATTTCTAGTTTATTTAAGGAGAAAACTATGAGCTATATTTTTACATCAGAATCCGTCTCTGGAGGACATCCCGATAAAGTTTGCGACCAAATATCAGATGCGGTGTTGGATGCATATTTGGCTGAAGATCCCAATAGCAGAGTTGCCTGCGAAACTATGATTAAAAATAATATGGTATACATAGCTGGAGAAATAACCTCACTAGGCAGCCCTGACCTAGAGCCTGTTGTTAGAAAAACAATTAATGATATTGGTTACAACTCAGATGCGTACGGATTTAACGGAGATACATGTGAATTTACTAATCTAGTATTTGAACAATCTCCAGATATTTCCCAAGGAGTTACAGAAGGCGAAGGTGAAAATCTAGAGCAAGGTGCTGGTGATCAAGGATTAATGTTCGGATATGCTTGCACTGAAACAGAATCTTTAATGCCCCTGCCTATAGACCTTTCACATAGGTTAGTTAAAAAACAGGCCGATGTAATGAAAAGCGGAGAGATTAAATGGCTGAGGCCCGATGCAAAAAGTCAGGTCAGTGTTATTTATTCTGATGATGGCAAAACGATTGAAGGTTTGTCTGCTGTTGTACTTTCAACTCAACATGACGAAGATGTAACGCAAGAAGAAATTAAATCTGAAGTAATGGATAAAATTATTAAGCCCATTGTTCCAGAAGAGTGGATTCTTGATTCTACGAATATTTTTATAAATCCAACAGGAAAGTTTGTGATCGGTGGTCCAGTTGGTGACTGCGGTCTTACAGGAAGAAAAATAATTGTAGATACTTATGGAGGAATGGCGCGTCATGGCGGTGGAGCTTTTTCTGGAAAAGATCCATCAAAGGTAGATAGATCTGCTGCATATGCATCTAGATATGTTGCTAAGAATATTGTTGCAGCCGGACTTGCTGATTATTGTGAAATTCAAGTTTCTTATGCTATTGGAGTAGCAAAGCCTACCTCAATTCACGTTGAAACCTTTAATAGTGAGAAAATTTCAAAAGATGCGATAGTAAAAATTGTTGAAGAGGAGTTTGATTTAAGGCCAAAAAGCTTAATTAATATGCTTGATCTTAAGCGTCCTATTTATCTTCAAACCGCAGCATATGGTCACTTTGGAAGATCTGACATTGATCTAACGTGGGAAAAAACAGATAAAGCTTCTGAGATTTCTAAATAATATTTGATTTAATAACTTAAAAGGTGCATTTGCCTTAATATTTTATGTAGAATGCACTCTTAAATTTGTTGGAGTTAAAAAATGGAAAACGATTATAAAGTTGCTGACATGAGCCTAGCGGATTTTGGCAGAAGAGAAATCTCTTTAGCTGAGAACGAGATGCCTGCTTTAATGGCACTTAGAACCAAATACAAAGAGGCTCAACCTCTTAAGGGCGCAAAGGTAATGGGTTGCATTCATATGACCATTCAAACAGCGGTTTTAATCGAAACATTAATTGATCTTGGTGCTGAAGTTAGATGGTCTGGTTGCAATATTTTTTCAACGCAAGATCACGCCGCTGCTGCAATTGCTGCTGCAGGCATTCCTGTTTTTGCTTGGAAAGGACAAACTGATGAAGAATTTGATTGGTGTATTGAGCAAACAATAGTTAGTGACGGTAAGCCCTGGGATGCAAATATGATTTTAGATGATGGCGGCGACCTTACTCATATGGTCCACACTAAATTTCCAGATATGCTAGAAACAATTCATGGCATTTCAGAAGAAACTACTACTGGCGTTCATAGACTGAAAGCGATGCTTGAAAGTAATAGCCTAAAAGTACCTGCCATCAACGTAAATGATTCAGTGACGAAATCTAAAAATGATAACAAGTATGGTTGCAGACACAGTCTTAATGATGCGATCAAAAGAGGCACTGATATGTTCCTTTCTTCAAAAAAAGCATTGGTCATCGGATACGGAGATGTAGGTAAGGGTTCTGCTCTTAGTCTTGCTCAAGAAGGAATGATTGTAAGGGTTGTCGAGTCTGATCCTATATGTGCTATGCAGGCTTGTATGGATGGATTTGAAGTGGTGTCAACTTACAATAACGGCATCGTTACCAGAGATGCAAAAGATATCAACCTTGGACTGCTAGAAGATACTGATCTCATTGTAACCACAACGGGAAATGTAAATGTTTGTGATGAAGCAATGTTAAAAACTGTTAAAAATACTGCTGTAATATGTAATATTGGCCACTTTGACAATGAGATTGATACGCAATATATGCGTGATGAGTGGTATTGGGAAGAAATTAAACCGCAAGTTCATAGGGTATTTAGAGACACAGCCCCATCAGATACGCCTGACTTACAAAGCAAGAACTACATTATTCTGTTGGCAGAAGGTCGATTGGTTAACTTGGGAAATGCTACAGGTCACCCTAGCAGAATCATGGATGGATCATTTGCCAACCAAGTTCTAGCTCAGATGTATTTATTTGAACAAGGCTTCGCAAACATCAATGATGATGATAAGAAAAGTGAAATGCTTACTGTAAAGGTTCTACCAAAAAAACTGGACGAAGAAGTTGCTGAACTTATGGTACAAGGCTTTGGGGGCACAATTACTAAATTAACTAGTGATCAAGCTGAGTACATAAACGTGCCAATGGATGGGCCTTTCAAAGAAGAAGAATACAAATACTAATCTAATTAGTTTTTTTTCAATAAATTAATCATAATAGGCGGATGCAAATTCGTCTATTTCTCTTTTTAATACTCTTCACATTAGTTATTTCAAGCTGTGGTATGAAAGCTCCAATACCTTCGGAACTTATTTTTAATTTTTAAATTTTTTATGGATCATTTTAATTATAAAGATGGAGAGCTTTTTGCTGAAGGAGTGGCGTTAAAAGATATAGCAAAAAAATATGGAACTCCAACATATGTTTACAGCAAAGCAACACTTGAAAGGCATGCAAAGGCATATATAGATTCATTTGAATCTATGAGCGGCCTTGTTTGTTTTTCTGTAAAGGCGCTGTCAAATATTTCAATTTTAAAAACCCTAAGAATCTCTGGCTGTGGTTTTGATATCGTTTCAGGTGGTGAGCTTCACCGTGCAATTCTTGCTGGCGCCGATCCAAAGAAAATCATTTTTTCAGGGGTTGGCAAATCAAAAGATGAAATGGTGGCTGGCATAAAACACAATATTCTATCTTTTAATATCGAATCTGAAGCTGAACTTGATAGGCTCACCTCAGTTGCCACAGAAATGAATAAAGTTGCTCCAGTTGCAATCAGATTTAATCCAAATGTTGACGCCGGAGCGCATGAGTTCACAAAAACAGGGCGTAAATCTGACAAGTTTGGCGTCAGTACTAAAACTGCAAAAGAGCTAATAAAGAAATGTACTGAAAGCAAAAGCATCAATCTTGTTGGACTTACTTGTCATATTGGTTCTCAAATTATGGAACTTAAAGGTTTTGAAGATGCTGCTAAACAGGCATTAGAGCTAATGATTGCACTAGATGAGCTAGAAATTAATTTAGATTTCATCGATATGGGTGGAGGCTTGGGTGTGAGCTATGTTGGAGAAGAAACTTTCCAACCATCTGAGCTAATTCGTTGTTATGAAACAATATTTGCTGGAAGAAATGAAAAACTGATACTCGAACCCGGTCGTTCAATTTCTGCAAATGCGGGCATAATGCTAACCAAGGTTGAGTATGAGAAAGATGGTTTTCGTATTACAGATGCTGCAATGAATGACTTGCTTCGTCCCGCTCTTTACAATGCCCATCATGATGTTTGGCCCTTAGTTGAGAGCAATAAACAAACGACAGAAGTTAATCTAGTTGGTCCTATCTGCGAAACAGGTGATTTCTTAGCAAAGAATATAAATATTTCAGCATCACAAGATGACCTTTTGGCGGTCAAAACTGTCGGTGCATATGGTTTTGTGATGAGCTCAAACTATAATTCAAGACCGAGGGCTGCAGAAGTACTTGTAGATAATAAAAAATTCTATTTGATAAGAAAAAGAGAGGATCACTCTTCTCTTACTGCTTTTGAAGAGGGATTAGATGATCAAATTTAAAAAAATGCATGGAAACGGTAATGACTTTATTATCTTAGAAAATTTAACTACTAATCAAAAATTATCAAGATCTCAGTTAATCAAAATGGGAGATAGACATAAGGGACTCGGATTTGATCAGCTCATTACTATTAATCCGCCCAACGATTCTAATCACGATTTTTATATTAGATTCTTTAACTCAGATGGCTCTGAAGCAGATATGTGCATGAACGGTGTAAGGTCAGTTGGCGCTTTTCTTTGGAAGGCTGAACTTGCTCCCAATAAACCTTTATTATTGGGCACCAAATCAAAACCTATTTGCATAAAGCCAATAAATTCAAAAAAAGTAAAGGTGGTCTTAGATCATCCTAGAGAAATGAAGATTTCTAAATCAGTGGCTGAGTTCTTGAAAAAAAACAATATAACAAAATATAGATTGATCAATGCAGGTAATGCTCACCTGCTCATAGAAACAAAAAGAATCTTTACATATCAATTAGATAAACTATCAAAAAAATTAAGAAAAAATAATTTTTTAAAAAATGTAAATATTTCTTTATATGCAAAAAAAGCAAATATTATTGAGCTTAGGACAAATGAGGCAGGAGCTGGAGAAACTTTATCTTGTGGTTCAGCTTCTGCTGCGGTGGCAAGCTTTAATATAAAAGAAAAATCTCCCCTGAAAATAATTTCTAGAGGCGGTGAACTGAGTCTTAAAAAAATTAATGATAAGCTTGAGATGACTGGGCCTGCTGAATTTATCTGTGAGGGAATATGGCTAAAAAACTAGATGCAAAAGATGTGGAGTTGTTCTTATTGGAAAATACTGACTTCTTTGTATCCAGGGAATCAATTGTAAGTGAATTAAGTTTTAAACATGATACTAAAGGTGCAACCTCTCTTTTAGAAATGCAAGTAAGAAAATTAAGAGATGAGCAATCTAGACTGATGGACATGCTATCGGGGTTCCTGTCCACCGGAAAGGAAAATGAAGAGTTATTTTTTAAATCTAAAAATCTTACTTTGTCTATGATTGCCTCGAAGGATTTCAATGAAGTTAAGAAAACAGTTGAAACATTCTTTGTCAAAAATTTTAATGTCGATGCATGCATTCTAGAAATTATTTCTGACTCTGAGTTACAAAATCTTGAAAATGAAACTGCCTTGGAGATGAATAAGGACACCATTCATATGGGCCCTTTATCAAAAGAAAAGATGATTTCTTTCTTTGCAGATGATGCAATAAAATCTGCTGTGATAAGCGTACTGAAATTAAAAAATAGTTTCGGTTTGCTAAAGATAGGTTCTAATGAATCAACAAAATACCTTGGCGATGGTGATACAACATTTATCGAATATATTAGAGATATGATAATCAGTGTCCTTGAGTCAAAAGAGGCATGAGTGAAAGCAAATATTTTTTAAGTCCACTAATTACAGATTACCTAGATTTTTTAAAAAATATTAAAGGTCTTAGTAAAAATACAACTAGCTCCTATCTTAGAGATTTGAATAAATTTTCAAAATTTTTAAAAAGTTATGATTTAAATAGTTTAGATTATGTAACTGAAGAAATATGCTCAGCATGGATTGCTGATCTTTTTAGAAGCAATGTTACTGCTCGAAGCATTCAGAGGCATTTGTCTTCTGTTAAAGGTTTTTTTGGTTACCTGAAAAAAAATAATCTTGTTGCAAGTTCTCCATTTGAATTAATTAACTCCCCAAAATCACCAAGCCATCTACCAAATATTTTATCGCCAGAAGAGGTCTCCCAATTACTCAATTTCAAGCCTAAAAATTCTCAAGAAAAGAGAGATTTAGCTATTATTGAGCTTATCTATTCAAGTGGTCTAAGAGTATCTGAGGCTGTAAACTCAAATTTAAACGATTTTGAGGATGATAAAAGTTTTTTAAGGGTTCTAGGGAAAGGCTCAAAGACAAGACTTGTTCCAGTCGGACGATTTGCTAGGGCTGCTATCAATGATTGGGTGATTGAAAGAAAAAAATTGCAAACAAAAGATGAGGCTTTATTTGTTAACTTGAGAGGTACCAGGATCTCAACGAGAAGTGTTCAGGAAAGACTTAAAAATATTTCGTTAATGCAAGGTTTGCCTCCAGTAAGTCCTCACATGTTGAGACATAGTTTTGCAACTCATTTGCTAGAATCAAGTGGAGATCTTAGGAGTATTCAAGAGTTACTTGGCCACAGTTCTTTATCTACAACTCAAATATATACTAGGCTTGATTATCAACATCTTATAAAGGTTTATGAAAAATCACATCCAAGAGCCCATAAAAAAAATGTCTAAAATAGAACTCATTACCTTCGATTTAGATGATACCTTTTGGGATATCAAAGATACTATTATTAATGCAGAAAAAAATACTAGAAAATGGATTGAAGGGATAATCGGAGAAGAAGTTAATTGGGGAACTTTTGAAGATTTTATGAGAATTAGAGCTGAGCTGGCAAAAGAGGATCCGTCATTAGAATATGATCTAGGCATGCTCAGAAAAAAGATTATTTCTCACCACACTAAACAATACTTTAACAATAAAAAGGAATTTGATGCTTTTGTTAATGACGCCTACATCTTTTTTTTAGAAGAAAGACATAAGGTAAATTTCTACGATGATGTACTTTTAGTATTAGAAAAATTATCTACTAAATATAAACTCGGCGTGCTAACCAATGGTAATGCTGATGTTAACAAACTTGGAATAGGGCATTTATTTGATTTTTCAATTTCATCAATCGATGTAAAAAGTAATAAGCCTGATCAAGGTCATTTCTGTAGGGCCCGTGAGATTTCTAAAGTTAATTTTGAAGATACACTTCATGTTGGAGATCATCCAATAAATGATGTGCTTGGAGCAAGAAAGCTTGGTATTAATGCTCTGTGGTTCAATCTCAATGATGCTAATTGGGATTTAGATGAAAATCCTCCTATTCAATTCAAAAAATGGTCTGAATTTACTAATATATTAGAAAAAAATTATGGCAACTAAAGATTCATTTGACGCGTTTGTAAACATAGTTCGTGACAAAATTGATGAGTTTTCTGAAAACATTGATCCACCAAAAATAGAAATTATTCAAAATGAATTAAAAGAAAAGTTTAATAACTTAGCAGAGTCTCAGGGATATGTTTCTAGCGAAGAATATGAAGCGTTAAAGATTCTTGCTAAAAGGCTTGAGGAAAGAGTATCTAAATTAGAAGATTTACTCAGTAAGTCTGAAGGTAATTAAAGGCAACATATAAATTGAATTGCCGATTGTATTAAAGTTTAGATAAATATTCGTCTATCCTTTCTGCATTCATCATAAATTTAGATTTTTGAACTCCAACAGAAGTCTTAATGGTATCTAAGTTAACTGCTTCACCAACTTGAATAACCCCAATCATCGCCATCATTACGTGTGGATCACATTGATATACATAAACTCCCTCTGTATCTAGAACAACGCTAATGTCCTGGCTGAGTGCTCCTGCCCAGGTTTGTGCCCCATCAGGAATCATTCCTTCAATAGAGGCAGAATTATGAGCTGCGTCGGTTGCCTTAAAATGTACAGTATCTCCAATTGATACTTTTAAAACTGCAGGCTCAAATATCATCATTCCTCCGTCTCCAGAATTGAGCATCTTAACTGTATGCTCAGAACCTTCTGAAAGTTGAACTTTAGAACTGGATTCAGCACTAATACTGGAAGAAGTAGATGAAGATGTTGCAGCGCCACATGATTGACCTTCTAAGCAAACTGAGACATTGCTAGCAAGCCTTGCTGAGACCATTTCATCATACTGCTTACCATTAAAAAATAGTATGAACGTAAATGTAATAGCAAAAAAAGGTAGAAATTTTGTGTTTTTCATAATTTTTATCGGAAATACCCTTATAAATTTAAAATAGATTATTTGTATGACACATTATAAATTATATTTATATTTATTAGAAGCTTTTTTATATGATCTATTAAGATATAGGTTTCTGTAACTCAATAACGTGGTCAACTACTTTTAGCATCTTCGAGCTTCCTCCTTTTGCCTCTACTCTGTATTGTCCATCCACAAACATCATTGGAGTTGCAGTAACTTTAAATTGTTTAGAAATTTCAATTGCGCGTTTTACTTTTTGTCTAACAGAAAAAGAGTTCATATATTTTATGGTCTCGCTTCTATCCATTCCAAGTTTCTCAAGAAAATCTAAAATTGCATTATCGCTTGATAAGAAATTTCCTTCTTTGTGAATAGCTGTAAAAACTGCTGTATGTCCAGTCTCACCAATTCCTAAAGCTTCAATAGTATAAAAAAGCTTTGCGTGAAGTTGGTGAACTGGTCCCCAGGTAACAGGCATTTTTTGAAAATTTACAGATGAATCTTTTTTCTTAGACCAGCTTGAAACTGCTGGAGCAAGATTGAAGCAATGCCCGCAACCATACCAAAACACTTCAATCACCTCGACTACTCCGTCTTGTTTTACCGGGAGAGGTCTAGCCAAAGAGCCAAAATCTTTACCTAGTTTGTAATTTGCTTGAATGTTTCCACTCAAAATAATTAGCGCGCATCCTAAGATACTCATAAATAAGTATTTATTTTTTTTCATATAATCCATGCATGTAATTTGCGAGAGCCTCAATATCGTAGTCCTTTAAATTTTGAGATGCTGACTGCATTACTAGTGAGTAATCGCCAGCATTTCTCTCTAAAGAACGGTATTCTTTTAGAGTAGAAATTAAATAATTTTTTTGTTGCCCAGATACTTTTGGGAATCCTGCTTGAGCATTTCCTGCACCATTAATAGAATGACACGCTGTACATGCAGGTATCCCCCTATTAAGATCTCCTGCCCTGTATAGACTTTCACCAAAAGCTAGAAGTTCCTTATCATCCTCAGCTTGACCAACAGCAGCTGGTTTCGAGCTATAAAAAGCAGCAATATCTAGAAGCTGGGTATCAGATAATGTTTTTAGATACGGAATTACTGCCATCATTAGAATATTTTCTCTTTCGCCTTGTTGAAAATACTTTAATTGTTCGCTTATATAACGTTGATTTTGGCCAGCAAGATTTGGCCAATCAGAACTGATACTCTGACCATTTGCACCATGGCATGCTGCACATGTAGAGACTAATTTTGATCCTGCATTTGGATTCCCTGTAACAAGCAAATCAGGAATCTTAACTTCAGCAGCTGAAACAATAAAAGATGTCATGCTTATGCCGATGAGAATGTAAGTCTTTATCATAAATTTTACGTTGTGGTTAAGAAGGCATATTATATGTCTTGCGTGGCCTGAGATAAATGCTCTTATGAAAAATCCTTTCAAAAATACTACTTTTTTATTTGGCGTAACAAAGTATCAAAACTTACCAGAAGATATCGGGACAGAAATCATATTATCTGGTCGTTCAAATGCTGGTAAATCAAGTGCATTAAACGCAATTACTCAAAATAGAAAGCTAGCACGAATAAGTAAGACTCCAGGCAGGACTACTGAAATTAATTTCTTCCAGGTTGAAGAAAACTTCAAATTACTTGATTTGCCAGGTTATGGATTTGCAAAATCTGGTCATTCACGAAGAAAAGATTGGGGTCCTTTGCTTGGTAAATATTTTGAAAACCGAAATGCGCTTAAGGTTGTCTTAATATTTATGGATATACGACATCCCTTGAAGCCAATAGACATGGAAATGATTAAATTATCTGAAAGCTTTCAGATACCTTACATAGCTGTTTTAACTAAATCAGACAAGGTATCAAAGAACGCATCTATGAAAACATTACATGCAGTAAAAGAATCAACTAATGCAAGTGATGTTATTTCAATCTCAGCACTAAAAGGTGTTGGTATTGATAAGCTTAGTAAAGCTTTGATAAAGTATCTTAATGATTAATCTATCCTTTCAAAAGCAGCAATGCCATTTAACACTTGAACAAGGTTTAGAAGAATATCACGCATTCTTAAAAGCAAATGGGAAAAAACAATTAATTGATGCGCCTGGTTCAACCGTTATCAGAGATCATGATGCAACTCATGTTATTTTTGGTCTTGATACCTCTTTGGAAGAAGAATCTCTGTTAGACTCTTGGGTTTTTTCAGGAACAGAATGGAAATTAAAACAGTTACTTGCCTACAATAAATTACCAGAGCTAAAAGATCTCAACAAAGCATTTTGGAAGGATCCGGGCTATTTAAAACTTGGTATGGTAGTCATTAGAGCAATACCTCTTAAACTAAAAATATGGAAACGGGCAAAACAGATGAAAAAAAAATGGCCGTTTGCTTCTCCTGATTACCTTTTGGCAAAAAGAATATGTGATTTGCGAGAAGAATATGGAATAAACATACTAACTCCTGAAGAAAGATCTACTATTAAGCCATTACAATGGACTGGCTCAATAAATAAAAATATTAATGATAAAAAAACTTAAAAATCAGATTGTTAAGAATATAAATTTATTTTTGCGAAATTCAGTAATGCCTAAAGATAAAATATTTAATTCATTAGATAAGTTGACACCCCTTTTAATAATAATCCTTATGATTTTTGTCACCTTGATTG
>QOPC01000022.1 GCA_003331545.1 SAR86 cluster bacterium | reverse complement strand
AAAACTTCCAAACCTATTTGCTAGATTTCTAGCAGTTGTTTCACCGACCTCCTCTATGCCCAATGAATAAATTAACTTAAACAAATCAACCGATGCGGAATGCTCAATTGATTGAATTAAATTTTGAACTGACTTTTCTCCAAATCGCTCTAGTTTTACAAGCTCAACTTGATGATTTTTTAAATCATAAAGATCGGCATAATCTTTTATAAATTTTTTGCTTATTAGCGAAAGTAATATTTCTTGACCTAGTCCATCAATGTCCATCGCTTTTCTTGAAACAAAGTGAGTAAATTTACCCTGAAAGATCTCCGGGCAATTGTTTCCTCCTGAGCATTTAATAAAAGGCGTTTCAAGTCTCTCTTCTGATATTTCCAAGGTATTGGACTGACTATTTGCTATAAATTTTTGAGCCTCATAACTACTTGCAAATTTTTTCAAAGGCTTTGATTTTTCTGGATCAATGACTAACCAATCAGATTGAAAATTAAAGACTACATCCGCATTACAACTTGGACATTTTTGAGGAGCTTGAATCATTGAAGCTCGATTATTTTTTTTAGGAATAACTTTTACCATTTTAGGAATTACATCCCCTGCTCTTTTTATAACTGCACCATCTCCAATTCTGGGATCCAATCTTTTTAGCTCATCTAAATTATGCAGAGTGCAGTTGCTTACATTGACACCTCCAACATTTACACTTTTAAGCTTGGCAACAGGTGTGAGAATGCCAGTTCTTCCAACTTGAAACTCTACATTTTCAATTTCTGTATAAGCCTCTTCGGCGGGAAATTTATGTGCAATAGCCCATCTTGGTGATCTTGCTATCTCTCCTAACTTTCTCTGGAGTAATATTTTATTTACTTTAAAAACGACTCCGTCAATTTCAAAAGGAATTTTTTCTCTTGTTGAATCAATTTCATCAAAATACATGAGGCATTCATCTATGGATCCCACTAATCTATTTAAGTTATTGACCGGAAGTCCCCAGGAAGAAAATACTGAGAACATTTCCTGCAAATCAACAAATTCTTTTCCTTGACACGATCCAATGCCATGAGCAAAAAATGCAAGAGGTCGAGATCTTGTTATAGCTGGATCTAATTGTCTTAAACTTCCAGCTGCAGCATTTCTAGGATTTGCAAATACCTTCTCATCATTCTTTTTAGCTTTTTTGTTCAGGTAATTAAAATCAGATTTTTTGATAAATACCTCGCCTCTCACTTCAAGCAAATCTGGAAATGAATTTTCTGATGCCTTAAGAGAAAGAGGAATAGATCTAATAGTTCTAATGTTAGAGGTTATGTCTTCGCCCAGAGTACCATCTCCTCTTGTAATTCCTCTTGTAAGGATACCTCGCTCATATATTAATGAAACTGCCGCCCCATCCATTTTAGGTTCACAAAAATATTCTATTTGATCATTGGTATCTAGGTTTTTAAGTATTCGATCGTGAAAATTTCTTAAATCCTGCTCATCAAAAGCATTAGCCAAGGAAAGCATTTGCTTGAAATGCTTAAATGTAGAAAAATCATTTTCTGGTTTGATTCCAACCCTTTGAGACGGAGATTCTGCTGTAATCCATTCTGGATTCTCAGACTCAAGATGCTTTAATTCTTTAAATAAATCATCGTATTCGTGATCAGAAATTGAAGGTGAATCAAGAATATAATATTCATAATCATGCGTACGAATAGACTCCTGTAGAAAAATGTATCGCTTATTTATTTTCTTCATTTTTAGAGAAATTTTTTATAGATTGTAGATGGCCAATTTCTTGAGCTTTGGATTTAAAATGTTCAATCATTTGTTTGCTGAGTGGCGCTCTTGCTGAATTACATATACTTGCATGAAGTTTTTCTGCAATATTTGATGCCAATTCAAGCATAGTTTCAAATGCATTAATTGGATCAGTTACTTGATGCAAATCTATGGCCAATAAAAGAACATGAGTTTCTGTATCAAGTTCAAGCAGTCCAGGATTTATCCCACTTGCAACTCTAAATGTCTCGATGCCTCTCAAATCTCTGTAAATAAAGAAACCTTCGGCATGCTTCCCATTTAAATTCTTAAGTAAAGTGAGAACTTGATTCATGTCAAAGTTTGATTTATCCAAGGAAATCAAATTTAAAATAATTAATTCTTGATCTTGAATTAAATCTTTTTCTGACTCAAAACTTAAAGTACCTTGCTCTGCTTCATCTGCAAAAAGCATGGATTGTGAACTATCAATAGGATTTTGAATTAATTTTCTAGCAAATAGTGGTCTAAAAAAAAGATATAAAATAATTAGAAAAAAAACAGAAGCTCCAGCAACTAAAATAATTTGAAGATTACTTGGCATTTTATGAAGCTGCTAATTCAAGCGCTTCTTTTACATCAACTGATACTACTCTCGAAACACCTGCTTCCTGCATTGTGATTCCCATCAGATGGTCACTCTTTTCCATAGAGATCTTATTGTGTGTTATGAAAATAAATTGCACTCGATCAGCCATCTCTTCAACCATCGCAACAAAACGAGTTGCATTTATGTCATCCAATGGGGCATCAACTTCATCTAGCATACAAAATGGAGCAGGATTCAATTCAAATAATGCGAATACAAGAGATAAAGCAGTCATAGCTTTTTCTCCACCAGATAGTTGAGATATAGTTGCATTCTTTTTGCCAGGCGGTTGTGCAGCTAGTGTGATACCAGCATTGAATGAATCACCCTCCATTAATTGTAAAGCCGCTTTTCCACCACCAAAAAGTTTTGGAAAAATTTCTTTAATTTTTGAGTTTACAGCATTAAAACTTTCATCAAATTTAATCTTGGACTCTTCATCTATTTTCTTTATAGCGCCTTGCAACTTATTTAAAGCTTCATTTAGATCTTCTAACTGTGAATCTAATTCATCTATTCGCTTAGACTCCTCGGCAATCTCATCTGGTGCAGCCAAATTAATAGCTCCCAAAGAGATAATGGATGATTGAATCGATGCCAATTCTGATTCTATTTTAGACAAATCTATTTCTTGATAATCATCAGGATTAAGATCAGCAATAGAAATACCAGCTTTGTTTAATGTCTCCGAGGCATTATCTAAATTGACTTCAAATGTTCTGAGATCTAACTTTAAATTATTGAGTTTTTCTTCCAAAGAACGGAGATCCAAGGCGGCTATGGATTTTTTATTTTCAGCATCTTGTATTGCGGCATCAACAACAGATTGTTTTTGTCGGATAGCATTAAGCTGCGATTCAGCGGTTGAACTTTTTTCAACTAATTCTGCTAAATCGATTTCTGCTTTCTGCTTATTTGCTTTGGCTTGAGTTAGTTGTTCGGAAATTTCATTCTGTCTAAGAAGATATTCGTTGGTTATATTCTTAGATTGAGCTGAAGTAATTTTTAAAATGCTAGTTAAAAGATCTTTTAATTCGGCAGCTTTGCTTCGAATAAAATCTGCAGTTGAGCCAAAATCTTTTAGGCCCTCAGAAATATCATCTAACAATTTCATTGCTTTTTCTTTTGGAGAGATATTTTCTATGCTTGATTCATTATCCAATGCATCAGAATATTTTTCTTTTACCTTTGAAAGATCTTCTTCATAACGAAGAATTGATTTGTTAATGTTTTGAAGATTGGCTTCAAGCCTAGCTATTTCAGAGCCAATTGAATAAAAGTTCTTTTGAGCGTCTTCAAAGGCTGACAATACAGAGGCATGCTCAGTTTTAATTTGATCGATGGAAACTTGATGGGTATTCACTTCAGCAGACTTTACAGTCACTTGATTATTAAGCTGAGATATCTTTGAGCTTAAAGAGTCTTTCTGAGCTTTGGCATTTAAAGTATTTAATATGGAAATCTTTAATTTAAGAGCTTTTTCTTCTTCTTGTAGTTTTTTATATTTTTCTGCTGCTGTTGCTTGATTTTGCAATCGATTTATAAGTCTCTGTATTTCATCTCTGATGTCTTTAACTCTAGAGAGATTTTCTTTAGTTTTTTTGATCCTTTGCTCAGTTTCTTTCCTTCTTTCCTTGTACTTTGATATTCCGGCAGCCTCTTCTATAAAAACTCTCATCTCTTCTGGCTTGGCACTTACTATTTTTGATACCATGCCCTGCTCAATAATGGCGTAACTTCTTGGCCCAAGACCTGTTCCAAGAAAGATATCTTGAACATCTTTTCGTCTACATGTGGTGTTGTTTATTGAGTAATTAGACTGGCCATCTCTGGTCATTAATCTTTTGATGGATATTTCATTATATTTTGAATATTCTCCACCTAATTTGCCCATGGAATTATCAAAAAGCAGTTCGATGCTACATTGACCAGAAGGCTTCCTTAAATCTGATCCATTAAAAATAACGTCTGACATAGATTCGCCGCGAAGGTTCTTTGCTGATAACTCACCAAGAACCCATCTAACGGCATCAATCACATTAGATTTACCACAACCATTAGGACCAACAACTGCGACCATATTTGTAGGGAAAGATATCCTCGTGGGATCCACGAAACTCTTGAATCCAGCCAGTTTAATGTGTTTGAGCTGCATTAAATATATCCTTTCCCTATTTTAAACTATTGTTGCTTTTTTAACCATTCGTTAGTATAAAAAAAAAGCTTCTCATTATTGTCTTTTGAATACCTTAAATCTATCGATTTAAATGATTGAAACAAGCCATTATCACATTTAGCTTGCGCCTCAACTTTAATAGTTTCTTGTTGCAAAAAAGCTGAAGTAATGTCAAAACCTCTTACCAAAGAGTTTGATTTGTCTAGACTTATAAGCTCATCAATATTTGGTGAAATAATTTCTCTAGCTGCAATATTAATCTCTGGACCCCCCAAAATAGAAACAAAAAATTGCAATGACTGCAGATTGCAATTTGGAGGATTTTCAATACTCAACAAAACTTTTGAATTTGCTAAATCAGGATATTTTGAATCTCTTAAATCAGCTAAAAGATTGAAGATGGGAACTTGAAAATTTTCAGAACTAAATTGGGTGTTCAGTTTCTTCAAAATACTCTCTGCTGAATTAAAAGATTTAAGTTCTAGGGACTTATAAAAGATGTCTGCACCTAATAAAAACGATTTTTCAGCTGAAGATTCGTTTGCAAAGAAGTTTTTTATTAAATCATCATTAAATTCTTCATCAGAAGAAATAGCGTGAAGAATAGAGTCAGATTGGTTGGCATCTACCCAAGATCCTAATAGAGAGTTATTAGAGACAAAATTTACTAAGAAACTGCCAAAAAATAGGAATGTAAATAAAAAGATTAATGATTTTTGTTTTGAGAGTGGGTTAAGCAAATATGAAAGTATAGGCAGTAATAAAATTATTGAAACAGCAATAATAATTAACATTAAGTTCCTCGCTTATAGAAAAACACAGTTAGCATTAATGCAAAGAAAATGAGCGGCCCAAACCACAGAAAATAATTAGCTCCTGCAAGTGCCGGTCTATAATTTGAGAAATCGCCAAACCTTTTTGAAACATATGCCTTTATTTCTTGATCCGAAGATCCTGAAATAATTAATTCATACACTTTATTTTTTAAATCCCTCGATACAGGAACATCAGAACTAGCTATGCTCCCACTTGTGCATTTTGGGCATCTTATTTCTGAAATTAAAGAATAAAACCTCTTCTCCTGCAATGTATCATCAAATTCATAAATCATTTGATCGAAAGCTGGAACAGATAAACTACAAACTGAGAGAATAAATATAAGCTTTTTAAGCATTATGATTGATCTTGATTATTGTTAATAAGTGGAAGAAAGATAGACTCCCATTTTTGTTGATTTATCTCACCTTGAACATGCGCAATAATTTCATTATCAAAAATTAAAAAAGTTTCTGGCGCTCCAGTTACTCCTAAATCGAAAGCCAAATCTCCTCGAGGATCATAGATTGAAAAAATATATGGATTACCATGTTTTTGAAGCCAAGCAATTGCCTTAGAATCAGTATCTTTGTAATTTAAACCAACTATCTCAATATTTTTTTCTGATAATTGAGATAAAAAAGGATGTTCAACAAGGCAGGTAATGCACCAACTTGCCCATACATTTAATATTTTTATACCACTCAGTGATTGAGCTGAAACTTGATTTCCATTTAAGTCTCTCATTTCAAATTCTGGAAAAATTTTTGACTCAAAGTTAATTAATTTATTGTCCTCATCAATTAAAAGAACTTTAGTAAAAAAAACCAATATAAGAATTGGTACGATTATTATTAAAAATCTAAAAATTAGGTTCATGATGTTTTTTGCTTAAAAATTGTTATCAACATTCCCAAAACCATTAATGCAGAGGAGATCCATATCCATTTTATAAAATAATTTATTTTTAACGAGAAGGTCCAACTACCATTTTCTAACTGATCTCCAATGGTTAAGTATGTATCTTTAAGTATGGTGGCTTGAATAGCAGACTCAGAAGTAATTTGACCTCTGGTGATATATTTTCTTTTTTGGGGATTAAGCAATACATTTTTTCCATCTTGCCTTATGGAAACCTCAGCAGAGATAATATCGTGATTAGAGGCTTTGATGACTTTAATGTCATCAAATGAAAATGCTGTCACTGATTCATCAACAGCAACAGTCTGGTCTAAGCTAATATTTAAATTTTTTTCATAACTAAGAATGCTGTTCATAGATACAACAAAGAATAATAAGCCCAATCCAATATGTGCAATTGCACTGCCTTTATTAATAAATCTATTATTAAATAAATTATTGATCACTCGAACAAAATAGCTAGTAAGAATAAGTAAGCCAGAGAAGATACCAATGTAAGCAAGAATAGAGAAAATGCCAGTTGCATACCAAACAACATAAGTAATTATTAGAGAAAATACCGATGGAATAGCTGCGGTTAGGGATATATTCCGTAATGACATTGAACGCTGCCATGCAGCATCTACTGAGATCATAATAAAAATAGAGGCGATAAGGATTATCGGTGCAAAAATTGTATTGTAATAAGGTGGGCCAATGCTGACCTTATCTCCACTTATAGATTCAATAATAAGAGGGTAAGTTACACCAAGAAAAATAGAAAAAATGCTTGTTATCATTAATATATTATTCATAGAAAGGAATGACTCCTTGGATCCAATAACAACTAGCTTTGAAGAATTTAAAGATGGAATTCGATATGCAAAAATTCCCATTGCCAATAATGAAATGAAACCAGAAAAGCCCAATAAATAAAGACCTCTTTCCGGATCATTAGCAAAAGAGTGAACGCTATCAATGATTCCTGATCTTACAATAAAGGCGCCAAATAGACTTAAAGAAAAAATTAATATTCCAAGGAACATTGTCCAAGCTTTTAAAACATTTGATTTAGAGGAAGCAAATAATGAATGCATGAAAGCAGTAGATGCAAGCCAAGGCATTAAAGCAACATTTTCAACAGGATCCCAAAACCAATATCCTCCCCAACCTAATTCATAATAGGCCCACCAACTTCCCAATGTGATGCCTATGGTTAAAAAAATCCATGCTACAAAAGACCAATTTTTTATATCTTGCTCCCACTGCAGCTCAAAATCTCCATTAAATAAATACGCTGTAATATAACTAAAGGCAATCACAAAACCAACATAGCCTAAATAGAGCATAGGTGGATGTATTGCAAGAGCAGGATCTTGCAAGATAGGATTTATATCTGCACCCTCAATTACACCAAAAGGTAAGATTCTCTCAAATGGATTTGAGGTTATAAGCAAAAATAACATAAATCCTAAAATTATTAGACTTAACATTAGCAAAGTTAATCTTTTAAGTGGATGGTTTTTATTAAGCGAATTTAAAAAAAGAATGCTCCATCCTGTTAAGAATACTATCCACAAAAACATTGAGCCCTCATGAGCACTCCAAATTGAGGTCACTTTGTAAAAGACAGGCAATTGGGAATTAGAGTGACTGGCAATGTATACAATTGAAAAATCATCACTTATAGCTAAATAAATATACATTCCGAATGAGACGAATACTAAAAAACATGCTTGGTTAAAAAGTCTTAACGAAAGGGTTAATTGATTAGAGTGGATTTTATTAAAAGAAAAAAAAACGTTAAAAATTAAAATTAAAATTAATAACACAGCAGCTGAAAGTGAGAGAAAATGAGCTATCTCGCCAATCATATTTTTTCCTCTTCAAAAGATAGTTCTGGAGGCATGTAATTCTCATCATGTTTAGCAAAGATTTCTTCGGCTTTAAAAATGCCATCCAAATAATACCCAAGCATTACTACCCCACTATCCTCCTTGAACAAATCTGGTGTAACTCCGTTAAATGTTACTGGGACTTCTTTAACAAAGTCCGTTACAAGAAAATTTGTAGCAGTGCCTTTTCTTTTTATTGAGCCGTTTTTTACCATTCCACCTAATTTTATTCTGTATTCAGGCTTAATATCTGCCTCTAACATTTCTGAGGGAGTATAGAAAAGATCTAAAGTTGAATTTAAAGAGAAAAGAATTAAAAAAACCCCTCCTGAAGACACCAAAAAGATTGTAAAAATTTTCCAAAGACGATTTTTTCTAACCTGAAGCATTGTTAATGTTTATTCTCTTGCAAATATTTTTAATTCTCATTCTTGTAATGGTGAAACTGACAACAATGATTAAAATAGAGATTGAATAAACTAGCCAAACATAAATACCATGACCTTTCATATTTATAATTTCGTCAAAAGTATTAAATGCTATATCAAACATGCTCTAAGACCCATTTTTTATTCTTTTCTCTATTAAGTATATATAGGCGACTACTTAAAATACCAAGAGATATTAGTGTAAATCCTAGGCCGACAATAGAGATCAATAGTGGCATTAGCATTGAAGGATCGATAGAACTGCCTGAAGTTGAGATAGAGGCTGGTTGATGAAGGGTTGACCACCAATCAACTGATTTTTTAATAATAGGAAGGTTTACAACTCCTACAATAACCAATATTGACATTAGACGGTCAGCTTTTTCTAGATTTGAGAATGAACCATGCAAGGTGAGAATTCCTAGATACATAATGAATAGTATAAGAGTGGAAGTTATCCTTGCGTCCCACTGCCACCAAGTTCCCCAGGTTGGAATGCCCCAAATTGATCCTGAAAACAATGCTATAAAAGTTATCATTGCGCCAATTGGTGCTGCAGATTTGATTAAATAAGCTGCAAGCTTTACTCGCCATACAATATGCATCAATGCACAAATAGACATAAAGTAGTAAATTGTTTGCGCAAAAATAGAAGCAGGAACATGCAAAAAAATTATTCTATAAGAATTTCCTTGCTGAAAATCTTCTGGAGCATATAAGACACCCCATATCCATCCAATCATTAGTGTTGTTATGCCAATAAACAACAAATATGGATACATCTGAGCAGTAATCTTTACAAAGCTTTTAGAAGAAGAAAATTTATGGATGAATGCTTTAATCACCTAAATATTATAAACCAGAGTTGATTAATCTATATGTGTTTTTAATGCTGCAGAGATTACTATTGGCATGATGGCCAAGACTATCAAACTGATGCCTGACATAAGGATGATTATTGAGAAAAAACCTTCACCATACTGAATAGTTCGAACTGCGCGACCCAATAAAATAATTACCGGCAAGGCGAGAGGCAGAGAAGTAAGTACTCCAAGCATTGCCCCTTTGTTTATTGACAGGGCATTGCCAAAGGAAAATAGATTAAATAATAAAATATTTGATAGGCATAGTATTGAAAATACTTTAGGTAAATCGTCGAAATCTGCACCATTAGTAATTAAGAATAAAGATCCTATTAGTGCTATTGGAATTCCGATAAAGAAAACATAAATGAGCATTTTTGAAAGAACAATTTTATAAAAATCTTGCTCTAAAAGAAATTCCTGCTCGAGAGATCCATCTTCAAAATCCTCCTCAAACATACCCTCAGTTGATATAAAAGCAGTCATCATCAAAGAGATCACTATGATAGAGAAGTAAAATTTATCTAGATCATATTGAGAAATATCAATACTTAAAGGAAAAGCTATTAAGACCAATACTAAAATTAATTGAGGACCAAGCCAAGATTTTAACTTTCTAGAGAGTTTAAAGGATTCAGTTCTGATTAATCTAAGCATTTATCTTTCAATTTCCAAAGTTTTGCATTCAAAGGTTGGTTGAATATGAGAAGTAAAAATAATAGACATATCCTCCCTTAGTTTTTCTTCAAGAAAATTATTTAGTAAATTATTTGTTGCATAATCAAGCCCAACAAATGGCTCGTCAAGAACAATCATTTTCGGGGAAGAAGCTAAAACTCTTATTAATGCAAGTTTTTTTTGCTGGCCAAAGGATAAGTTCCCTGTTAGTTCATCCTGAACATTCTTTAAACCTAATTTATGAAGCCATTCAAAAGCCAGTGCACGGCCTGATTGATTAAATATTAATTCTAAATTTTGAATGGGAGAAAGGTAGCTCTTGATAGCATTTTTGTGTCCAAGATATGAGATTGCAAGGTCTTCATTACAAAAATGAATTTTGCCTTTTGATGGCAAGGTTATTCCGAGAATAATTCTCAGCAGAGTACTTTTTCCTGAACCATTACTGCCTTTTATATAGAGCCCTTCTCCAGTATTTACATTAAATGAAAGATTATGAAAAAGTTTTTTTTCATTAATTGAGTATGAAATATTTTGAGCCGAAATAAGCTGCATAAAATTTTAATTTAAAAGAGATTTTGATCTAATTGTAAGTGAAGGAAGAGGTTTTTGAGGATCTAATCGTAGATAAAATCTTTTAGCAAGTTCAGCAAATGGATTCGATTTTATTTCTCCAAGACCACCAACTGAAAAATATAATGATTTTGTAAAAAAAATCCCCTGTTCTAACTGAGGAACTTTATTTAAAAAAGTATTTATTTTTCCAATATTTTGAATTGCCCCTTTGAACTTATTTCCAAAATGATACCAACCCCAAAACTGGTATTCACTTCTTGAAAAATGTACGAGTTGCTTCCTAGCATTTTTTTTAGGGAATGCACCAGCTGGGATTATCGAGATAGCGATAGAATCTAATTCTGCAATTTTTGAGTCCAGCAATGATGGTAGCTCATCAATATTTAAAAAAGGGCAAAGCAAACACTCTACCCCATCTTCAATTTGATACGATTTTACCTTTGACAGTCTTTCCTCAGAGCCAATAATTATAAAGCTAACATTAGGAAAATCATTCAATGCACTGGACTATTCAGCCTTTGCAAAAGCCTGGTCAATATCAGCAATAATATCATCGACGTGTTCAAGTCCTATTGATAATCTTATGTAGCCTGGACTAACACCACCAGAGGCTAACTCTTCCTCATTAAGCTGAGAGTGAGTAGTACTTGCAGGATGAATAGCAAGACTTCTTGAGTCACCAATATTTGCTACGTGATAGAGCATCTCTAAAGAATTAATAAACTTTTTACCAGCTTCATGGCCTCCTTTAATTTCGAAGCCTAAAAGTCCTCCACAACCATTTGATAAATACTTATCTGCTCTTTCTTTAGGTAAACCAGAAGAGGTACCAGGATAAGCAACCCTTTCAACCATAGGATGATTTTCTAGATGCTCTGCGACTTTCTGTCCATTAGCCGAATGTTCTTTCATTCTTAAGCTAAGCGTTTCTAAGCCTTGGATGAACATAAATGCATTAAACGGACTCATTGCAGCTCCCATGTCTCTAAGAAGAGTAGTTCTTGCTTTGAGAATATAAGCTATGGGTCCTAAAGCTTTAACAGCTTCTGTCCATACAACTCCGTTATAATTTGGATCAGGATTATTAAGCTTTGGCTGTCTTTCAGGATTTGCTTCCCAATCGAAATCACCTCCATCAACAATCACACCACCAATAGAAGTCCCGTGACCACCAATGTATTTAGTTGCTGAATGAATAATTATTGCAGCACCATGATCAAATGGACGGCATATAAGAGGTGCTGCGGTGTTATCAACAATCAACGGAATACCAAGAGGCCTTCCAAGATCTGCAACCTCTTGCAATGGAAAAACTTGAAAGCTTGGGTTAGGCAGTACCTCACCGTAATAGGCTCTCGTTTTATCATCCGTGGCATCAGCAAAATTCTGAGGATCAGACGGATCAACAAATCTAACTTCTATGCCCATATCAGAGAAAGGATTTTTAAATTGGTTATAGGTTCCACCGTAAAGATGAGAAGAAGCAACAAAATTATCGCCATTACTGCATAAGTTTTGAATTGCATATGCTGAGGCAGCTTGACCGGATGCAAGACCGAGCGCAGCAACCCCTCCCTCTAATGCTGCAATTCTTTCTTCGAATACTGCATTCGTTGGATTCATGATGCGTGAGTAAATATTTCCCAGCTCACTTAGAGCAAATAAATTTGCGGCGTGATCAGTACTATCAAACTGATAGCTTGAGGTCATGTGAATTGGAACTGTTACTGAATTTGTTGTCTCATCTTTTCGCCAGCCCGCGTGCAAAGCAATTGTTGCTGGATTGGTATATTTTTTTTCAGTCATTCTTTCTCTCCATTTAATATGTATTGTAAAAATTCAGCTAAAAAGAAGTTGAAATTGAAATCTTATTTAGCAAAACTTAATAATGCGCTTGCAAGTAAGTTAAACCAGCGCTCTACAATTATATACTCATTTAATAATTAATCCTTCAAATGCTTTGAATGTAGCGAAACTACCAAATAAATTGCTTATTTAGTCAGTAATTAATGTATATTCTAATTTCATTGACAATTTAAGTGAAATATTTTTCAATTCACTACAAACTTATTTTTAAAGGTTAAAAATGGCAAAAAAATATGTAAATTTTAGAGTGGGTGGATCACCCTACAAGGTTACCGATGACTACTCTGTATGGACTAATGATCTTTTAGGAAAAGTCATTGCCAGTAAAACAGTAATACAACCAGGTAAATCTACAATTGGTCACAGGCTCAGCGATTCAGATGTAGTTTATATGATTGTAAATGGAAGAGGCATGATGGAAGTCATTGAGTACATGAACTCAAAAGAAGGTCACGGAACAGATCCCAGCCAGGGAATTGAGCATCAAGATTCCTTCGAGCTTACAGCTGGAGACGTAATACTTGTCCAGTCAGGTGATTTTGTAAAAGTTGTGAATGAATCAGAGCATGATCAACTCACATATTTAAGAGTATTTGATAGAGAGGGCTGGAGAGTCTAGTTTATTTAGGCGGTTCTGATTCTTTTTTTAGCAAAGAGACTGCCTCTTTGATAAGGTAAGTGTTTGTAGCATTTTTATTTAAGTTTCTTATGGAAATTGTTTCCGCTGACATTTCATCCTTACCAATAACTGCCATTAGTGGCACCTTAGCATTACTGTGCTCGCGTATCTTGTAACCTATTTTTTCATTTCTGTTATCAAGCTCGACACGCAAATTAATTCCTTCAAATTTTTGTTTCAAACTTAACGCATAATCATTCACTTCCTCTGTAACGGTTAAAATTGAGAGTTGAACAGGAGCTAACCATAATGGCAGCTTGCCTGAATAATTTTCAATTAATATTCCAATAAACCTTTCAAAAGAGCCAAGAATTGCTCTATGCATCATTACCGGTTTATGTTTTGCACCGTCTTCACCAATATATTCTGCTTCAAGCCTGTCAGGAAGATTGAAGTCAGCTTGAAAAGTTCCACATTGCCACTCTCGCCCAATTGCATCTGTTAAAACAAAATCAAGTTTTGGGCCGTAAAAAGCTCCCTCTCCTGCTTCAACTGTATAGGGTATGTCAAGTTTTTTTATTGCAGACTCTAATGCTGCCTCAGCCTTATCCCAAACCTCATCAGAGCCAACTCTTATTTCAGGCCTTGTAGATAATTTGATATCAAAAGATTCAAAACCAAGCTCAGTATAAATTTCAGATAATAAAGATATGAAACCAGCAGTTTCGCTTTCTATTTGATCTTCAGTACAGAAAATGTGGCCATCATCTTGAGTGAAACCTCGGACCCTCATTAAACCATGCATAGTTCCTGAAGCTTCATATCTATGGCATGACCCAAATTCAGCAAGTCTAATGGGAAGATCTCTGTAGGATTTTAGGCCTTGATTATAAACTTGGACATGACAGGGACAATTCATGGGCTTAAGAGCATTCACCCTTTTCTCATTTGCATGCTCCTCATCAATCTCCGTAATAAACATATTTTCACGATACTTATCCCAATGACCTGAAGCCTCCCAAAGTTTACGATCAACGACCATGGGAGTATTGATTTCCTCATAGCCATTAGTCATTTGCTTTTTACGAACATAGTTTTGTAAAGCAACGTATATAGACCAACCTTTGGCGTGCCAAAAAACCATCCCAGGGGCCTCTTCTTGAAGATGAAATAAATCCATCTCTTTTGCAAGCTTTCGATGATCGCGCTTTTCAGCTTCCTCTAAAAGAGTTAAATATTTTTTAAGATCTTTGTCATTTTTCCAGGCAGTACCATAAATGCGGGAAAGCATTTCATTTTTTGAGTCTCCCTTCCAATAAGCACCAGCAATCTTAGTAAGTTTAAAGGCTCCAACTTTTTCTAAACTTGGCAAATGAGGACCACGACATAAATCTATAAAGCCAGTATTACCCTGATTATAAAGTTGAAAATTATCTTCTTGGTCAGACTCTTCTATAATCTTAACCTTGTAATCCTCTTTGAGATCATCAAAATTCTTAATTGCCTCTTTTTTTGTATGGATTGTTTTGATAATGTCAGATTTTTCAGCAACAATCTTTTGCATTTCTTTTTCAATCTTCGGTAAATCGTCTACAGAGACTCTCTCATTAGACAAGAAATCGTAGTAAAAACCATTTTCAATGGTGGGTCCGATTGCTAATTTAGCATTTGGATAAAGATTTTTTATAGCACGGGCCAGCACCTGCGCAGCAATTGTATGCCGCATGATGTCCAAACCCTCATCTGAATCAATTGTAAAAATAGAAATATCAGCATCATGACTAACAACGTCATTTAGGTCTCTTTGCTCGCCATTTACACTATAAGCAATAGCTGCTTTAGCTAGACCGGGGCCAATCATGTTTGCAATTTCAAGCCCACTAACTCCTGCAGGAGCCTGCTTCTGAGATCCATCAGGGAGTGTAATTATGATTTCTTTGCTCATGGTAATGGTCCTAGCGCTTTATTCTAATATTTTTCACTCTAAAGGTATATTTTAACTATAACTTTTCATTACTTATTCTTTAATTTAACATGTAAAAACTTATAAAAATTATGGAGAGTTTTTTATGTCGGTCAGTGTTTTATTAGAAGGTACCTTGAAAGATGGTTTAGTTGAGCAGTTTGAAGAAATTT
>QOPC01000021.1 GCA_003331545.1 SAR86 cluster bacterium | reverse complement strand
GTTTGTCCTGTAATCCTGATGAATCTAGTGTATTTAGCGGTGGTTCAGCTGACGTTGAAGGTCTAGAATTTAATGGTTCATGGGTATTTGATGGTGATGGAGTAAGTTATCCTGTTTCTATAGCTTATACCTCTACAGATGCAACTTTTAACAATAGCTCAGAAAGCGATTATTTTGGAGTTGTTGCGGCCGGAGATGATCTGCCTTATATACCTAGTTCTGCTATGTCATTAGTAGCAGGTTTTGAAAGTGATAGTGGATTAAGTGGAAATATGAGATTAATTGACGTTGGTAGCTCTTGCTCAATAGCAGCATGCGGCACCTACAATAAGATACATGCTCATACTATTGTTGATTTGAATCTTCGAAAGGCGCTCAATGATGCAATGGATGTATACGTAATCGTTGAGAACGTAACTGACGATGAAGATATTATCTCAAGAGCCCCCTCTGAAGGTGCAAGATCGCAAAAGCCTAGAACTCTTAAAGTAGGATTTAGTTATAAGTTTTAAGTAAATTTTCATTGGGGGCTACCGTTAAGAAGTTGTGGTAGCTTTACTCCCTGAACCCTTCAAGCATGTTCCCTAAGACGAATGCAGGGTTTAAGGTAGCCTCCACTGAGGTGCCAATCTCAAGAGGGATTGATAATGAGAAAAAATTAAGTTTTTCATTTCCCCAAATTCTAAAACTTAAAAATTACAGATCCATAAACAGTAATATATTTTAAGTTTTGGTCATCATCAATCCCTTGCGAGCTCCCGAACTCGCGTGGATTCATTTTGTTGCACTGGAATAGATATCTTGTACAATTGTGCACTCGTGTGGGGCTATAGCTCAGCTGGGAGAGCACCTGCTTTGCAAGCAGGGGGTCCGCGGTTCGATCCCGCGTAGCTCCACCAATTTTGATAATCATTAAATTTGCTATAATTTTTTAATATAATATTAAAGATTATTACTTAACTATTAATACTTTTAATCCTTCAGCACAATGCAAGAATATCTATCTATTTCAGCAATAATGCAAACAGCGGTAACACCAGTTTTTTTATTAGCTGGCATAGGAGCATTGCTAAATGTTATGACTGGAAGACTTGGAAGGATCATAGATAGGCTAAGGTATCTTCAAAGCTATCTTTCTCGAGTTAATGCTCATGATCAAGAAATAATTCTATTGAATCGAAAAAGATTAATTTTCCGAACTAGATTTATTAATACATCGATCTTCTTTTGTGCTTTTAGTGGATTAATAGTTTGTATTGTTATTGGTTCCTTGTTTGTTGGCGGAATCTATCAAATTTCTCTAGATAGCTTCATTTCAGTTGCATTTATTCTTTGCATGATCTGCTTGATACTATCCTTAATTTTTTTGATATTTGAAATTTTATTTGCCACCAGAACATCAAGAAAAAATATCCTTGCAACTGAATCAATCATTTCTAAATATCTTGATAGTCAAGGAAAATAGTAGAACTCAACAATCAATCTCGTTGATTGGAATGGCTGGTGCTGGAAAGTCATCAGTGGCAAGAAAACTTGCTCAAATTACTAATTTTGAAATTATAGATTCTGATACTCTTATTGAAACTCAATACAAGGTTTCTTTGCAGGACATTTTAGATAAAGAAGGTTACTTAGGATTGCGTGAGATTGAAGAAAAAATTCTTCTCAGCATTAATTTTAATTCAGTTATTTTGTCTACAGGGGGAAGTGCTGTTTATAGTGAACGAGCTATGGAATATTTAATGCAAAACTCAATGGTATTGTTTCTAGAGGCCTCATTTCAGACTATCATTGAAAGAGTTAATAATTTTTCTGAGAGAGGGTTTGCCAAATCACCTAATCAATCCGTTCAAGAGGCTTTTGAGGAAAGAGAATCTTTATACAAGAAGTACTGCCATCACATCGTTGATAATTCTTATGATATAGATTCTTGTGTAGTTAAAATTCTTAAATTAATAAAATAATAATTTTATTTACATCTGTTTTGTAATTCTCTCGAGGACACCAATCGCGTTTCCAAACTCACGATTTTCATTATATTTTCCTTCTATTCCGGCGAGCTCAATTCTATCATTGATCCCATTGATAACTCCTGAGAGACATGATGTTCTTCCTATAAAGCAGACTTTTTTTGATCCTATTAATAGTGCATTCAGGTACGCAACCGTTCCAATGACTTCTCCAATCATATTGCATAATGCTGCAGCAGTATTCTCTGATGAAATGGAGGAAGTATTTGTTGCTTGACCAAAATTAACGGCAGTGAGTTCTGGTGGTAGGTTCCCTATTTTATTTACTACATCTCCAAGAAGTAAATCAAGCTCATTTCGTGATCCGTTTACACCAAGTTCATTAATCTCAAATCCTTTTGAGTTTTTCAATAACAATGAACCAAGACCCTCTAGCATGCCACCTCCAACTGCAATGCCACCAAGATGATTAAAATCATCGCCTTGTACTTGTACACAAGCAGTTCCAGTGCCAGCACTTACAATTAGAGTAGGCTCATCTTTTATGTCATATAATTTTTTTGCTCCCAGTCCAATAGCATCTATCTCATTAATTTTTTTGATTTTTGTTCCATCTAAGGATTCTTCAAGGTCAGAGGATTTTCCTCCAGTTACCCCAATAACTTTAATAATAGAGCGCTCAATATTTATTTTTTTTAATATTTTTTTTATATCATTAAGACTTATTGCATACGATTTAGAGGAGAGGGTATAAAAGGATGTTTGATTTTTATCAGAAACAGCTATGTCAGTATTAGAGATGCCAAAATCTATTGCTACATACATAATCTTTAATTATGTGAAGTAATTTTCTTATTTCGATTTAGTAAATCTTGCATTAAGTTCTTGGGATTACTTCTAGATGCACGAGGTTTTAATCTGGCAGGAATAAGACGAGTAGGGTAATAATTATTTTCAATTTCAGTATCTCCAATTTCCCAATAGGGATCAATCAATGCTTGAGTAATTTTTAGTTTTGAACGCTTTAGCCAGAGAGTTTTATTAGAATTTTGCCTCCATATTTCTACCGGTATTCGAATAAGTTCTTTGCTGCCATCTTCGTATTCGATTTCTAGGGGTATGGGCATTACCAATCCACCTTTATTTGAGAATTCAAAAATATAATAGTCTTCTTCCTTTGCAATGGCATCAACTAATGCTTTCTTTTTCCATTCAGGGTCACTATCATTTTTATCATACAAATCATCCAGAACCTCTTTGTAGTCTCTCATCTCACGATCAGATGGAGTAAATTCATCATATTCATCGTAGATATCTAAAAGTTCTGGTCTTACCTCTACCCTTGTTTTGTCTCCAATTGCTTGGTTTCTATTGTCATGAAGAATTTCTGGTTCTTTCTGAAAATCTATTCGATCTTTAGCTAAATCAATTTGTGGATTGAGAGTATCCAATGATGCAATATGTATATTTTCTAAGGCAATATCAACATGATCTGTGCTATAAAACCATCCTCTCCAAAACCAGTCTAAATCGACCCCAGATGCTTCTTCCATGGTTCTAAAAAAATCGTAAGGAGTTGGCCTTTTAAATTTCCACCGTTGGGAATATTCTTTAAAAGCTTGATCAAATAACTCTCTTCCTAGGATAGTTTCTCTTAATATAACTAAAGCAGTTGCAGGTTTGCCATAAGCATTATTTCCAAATTGTAATATTGACTCTGAGTTAGTCATAATTGGAACTTGATAGGTACTTGACATGTAATCTGTCATCCACCTCGGCTCACCTCTGTCTGATCGAAAGTTAATATCCCATTCTTGCTCAGCTAGGTACTGTAAAAAAGTATTTAGCCCCTCATCCATCCAGGTCCATTGCCTTTCATCTGAGTTAACGATCATGGGAAAATAAATATGCCCAATTTCATGAATCACCACTCCAATAAGATATTCTTTTTCACTTCTGGAATATGTTCTTGACCCATCATCTTCTAATTCAGTTCGAGGTCCATTGAAAGTAATCATGGGATATTCCATTCCGCCAACTGGACCGTTGACACTCTGGGCTGTTGGGTAGGGATAGTCAAAAGAATATTTTGAATATACATCCATCGTATGCATAACCGCTTCAGTTGAATACTTAGACCACAAAGGCTCGCCCTCATTTGGGTAGAAAGACATAGCCATGACAATTGGATTTTCGCTAGAATTTTGTTTAAAGCCTGCCGCATCCCATATAAACTTTCTTGAACTTGCCCATGCAAAGTCTCGAACATTCTCAGCCTTGAATGACCAAGTTTTATACTCTGCACTTTTCTCAATCTCATTTTCATATGCCTCTTCAGGAGTGACAATGAATATGGGTTTAGAAGAATTTTTAGCCTTTTTCATCCTTCTTTTTTGAGTACTGCTTAGAACATCATCTTGATTTTGCAGAGTACCGGTTGCTGCAACTATGTGATCGGCTGGAACTGTAATGTCAACTTCAAAATCTCCAAATTCGAGCGTAAATTCTCCTCTGCCAACGAACTCCTTGTTGTGCCACCCCTCGTAATCACTAAATACAGTTACACGTGGATACCATTGAGCTAGTAAAAAGATATCATTCCCATCTTCAAAAGTTTCGTATCCATTTCTTGCCCTAACGGCGTTTTCCTCAACCAAAGCATATGCCCACTCAATCATGAGCTTGGTTGATTCTCCTGTGTGGATTGGATTTTTTAAATTAATTCGAACATGAGTTCCAACAAGGTTTATTTCAGCTGGCTCTCCATTTACCTTAATTGAAAGCTCTTGAAAGCCGCCATCAAAGCTATCCATAAAATTTTGTCTACGTAATGTTGAAAAATCAATACTCTTATTTCCGCCCCACCATGGACGTGTAAGATTGTTAATTGAATCTTCATCAAATATATTTTGATCTAATTGCAACCAAATATAATTCAATTTTAGTGGTGAATTATTGGTGTATGTGATGACTTCAGAACCCTTCACGCTTCTTGAGTTCTCATCAAGTTCAATGTTAATTTTGTAGTCAGCTGTTTGTTGCCAATAGTTTGGTCCTGGTTCTCCTGTGGCAGGCCTATTTAGATTTGGAGAAGGGAACGATTCGTCCAGTTGCCTGAATTTATCTTCAAATGTGCCTTTTGACTGATCAATCTGTGAGAAAGAATTATTACTAAAAATTAATATAGCAAGAGAAAAAAAAAATTTAATCTTTAGATTTTTCATCTACTTCCTTTGCCTCACCTTCAATGATTTCTGAACTGCGTCTGTTTTTACCCAAATTAGATCTTCGATTCCTACCCCACTTGATACGATCATCTCGATCCATTTGTTTTTTTGAAGCTTTAACCTTGCCAAGATTCATAAATATAAAAAGTGACAAAACGGTCAGAAGACCAAAGAAAATAGTGTTCATTTTATCTGCTTCTTAATTTCATAAGCAGTCGAAGTATTTCTATATATAACCAGACCAAGGTAACCATGAGTGAAAAGGCTCCATACCATTCCATATACTTTGGAAGTCCTTGCTCCGCACCTTCCTCAATAAAATCAAAATCTAAAACAAGATTAAGTGCTGCTATCCCTACAACGAATAAAGAGAAGCCTATTCCAAACAATCCATTGGAATGGATAAACCCAATACCAGAGCCGAAGAAAGACATTATAAAACTGACGAGGTATAAAATGAATATACCCATAGTTGCTGAAAATAGCATTAATCTAAAGTTTTCTGTTGGTTTAATGATGCCGCTTTTGTAGCAGAACAACAAAGAGGCAAGAATACCAAATGTTAGTCCAATTGCTTGGATTCCTATTCCAGGATATTGCATTTCAGCAAAAACTGTAATGCCACCTAAAGCCACACCTTCAAAGGCTGCATAAAATGGAGCAGTCGCTCCAGCTTTAGAAGGACTTCTGAAAATTGTTACAAAAGCAAGGATAGTCCCGATTATTAAACACGGGATTGTTAATGCTGGTATGTTCCAGCCTATAAATGCTCCACCGAAGCATAATGCAAGTAAAATGGCCGTTTTGTTTACAGCACCATCAAGAGTCATCCTTTCTGTTAGTGGAACTGAACCAGTGTTATCGAAGTTTTTAGAGAAGGCTGGATTTCCTGACCTACCAAAAGTATTTAAAGCAGAGTGCTTAGACATAAATTTTTCTCCTTAAATAAAGTTATTATGAATTATTTATGGCCTTATAGACAAATTTAAAGCTTAGAGTTTGTCTATCCAATTTTTGATCAGTTCAATGCCTGCATCATCTGCTAGTGCTCTACCAGATTCTGGCATCATAATTCCTGGATCTAGCGATCTCATCCTATAAAGCATGATCGATTCATTTGAATGTCCTGGAACGATAGAATATTTTAGGTTGCCGCTCGCTCGACCAGCAGCAACTGGTTTCTTGTAAATTCCTAGTTGCTCACGATCTTTTTCAGTAAAATTTAAATATAGTCCTGTTGTATCTGCAGAGCCTCCAGGAATATGGCAATGCCCACAATTAATGTCAAGATATGCTCTTGCTCGATCTTCTAAAGTGGCATCTAAATCTAAGTAATTAGACATTGAAGTTGATTGAAGATTTTGATCAATCCACCCTAAAGCCGCCCAATAAAGCAATTGATTCATTCCACCTGATTGGTATTCAACATTTTTATTCATATTTCTTGCTTTGGGACCAATAGGAGTCATTGTTTTATTAACTTGATGGCATTCTTTACATTGATTTTGATTGGGAGCTCGATAGCGAACATCTATCTGCTTTCCTTCTGAGTTATAGAAACTTGTTGGAATTGTTGCTCCAGCTATGGTTCTTCTTGCATCTGTTTGCTGCTCATTCCAAACATAACTAATGGCTTGCCAGCCTTCATTTGTATTAATTAGTAAACGTGTTTCAAGCAATTGCTGATCCATTGGACCATTCTTATTAAGGTAGGCAAAAGTTTTAATAAGGGTCGATCCAACTGGAAAAATAAAAACTTTATTTTCTTCATAACCTATCTTTTTACCCTCAGGCACAAAAACAAAGCGCAATTTATCTGTCTCATCTGAAAACAATTGGCTTACAAGTGAATAGGGATGAACGCCGTCAGCAGGAATTTGATTTTGCATATCCTTAAAAAAACCAAATTCTGATAGCATTTGGGGCGCCTTAGAGAAATTACTTAAATTATATTTAGGACTTTGCGAGTGGAGTTCAAAACAAAACAAAAATATGATTAGTAAAGAAGAATTCTTAGAAATTTTCATCAAACTCAACTTTTGGGAGCGGTGAAATCTGCCCATCAAATTCATTAATATCGAGAATTGCAGGTTCTAAGTATGGCAGCATGAAACCAATAGGTTTAATTGCGAGCAACGAACCGTCTCCATTGTTAGTAATGATCATTTTCTCATCTTGAGGTTGTCCAAAAATTATTTGAGAAAGCGGGACCAGCCCATCCCAAAAAATATCTGGCATATTTCCTCCTGATAAATCAAAAAGAATTTGAGCTAATTCTCCTTTACTTGTGTCAGGATTGTAACCTGTTGGACCAAACTCATTCCCATGTATTTGGATGGATTTAGGATGAGGATAATAGGTTTGATCATCGGTTTCATTGCCGTAAGTTACAACTGCAATATTTACAGTGTCATTATCACCAATCTCATTATCGAATATCTCTACGTCTGAATTTGCTTGAATAATAATCCCTGTACCTCGAGGCACTTCGCCTACAATATTTCCCTCAGGTGCAAAATTATCAGTGTTATTTCCCACAGAGCGGTTATTGAAAACTCTCACGTGATGACCGCCTTGTTGCGGCAGGCCGGGCAAATCAAAAATTAATATGCCTCCGGTATTGTTGGTAGCAAGATTATTGAAGACGTCAGCATAGTATGAGTTTTCAATTTCAATCCCAGCCACGTTATATTCTGCTCTGCTATTGCGGACGATAATATTTTTAGACTGGCCTACATAGATACCAGCATCTGAAGCGCCAATTGCAACACAGCCATCTATTAATACATTTGTTGACTCAACTGGGTAAAGTCCATATGCACCATTTTCGGAACTTGGCCCATTAGTCCACTCAGTTTTAACTCTTAAAAATTTTATATTTGTAACGCCTTTGACCTTTATCGCATCACCTTTAGCATTTTGAATTGAGAAATCTTGAAGTGTGACATTATCTGAGGTCACACTAAGGCCTTGAGCACCGCTTTGCTGATCGCTAAAGTCGAGGATGGTTTGGTTCATTCCCTCGCCTTCTACTTGCACACCACTAACATCCAGTGATAGGGAATCTTTTAGATAAAATGTTCCTGCAGTAAGCCTTACAACATCTCCAGGTTCTGCAAGAATGAGTGCTTCCTGTATGTCTTGATATGAATTTTCAGAAGGCTGAATAACTTGAACAGCAGAGAAAACAGAGGTACTTAAAAAAAGTGACGCAATGAAAAATCGATTAGATAGCTTGAGGGATCTCACCAAACTTTTCTAAAGGTTTTTCCATTTCATCCCAATCACATTCAAAGTCATCTGGAGCATGCTCGAATTCAAGCAAACCTAGGGCCTCAAATTTAGGCCTTACCTTATCTGTTAAGAGACCAATTCTAGAAAGATTAGGCATGATTCTGGTAAATAAGAAATTCGTGAAAGCAGTATTTGCTGAGGTTGATAACGCAAACTCTCTCGCCTCATCCTCAGACATTTTTAAATATTTCTGCATTGCCTTTGTGTTAATAAGACGTTCTCTAGAAATTACGCATGCCTCGTAGGCGAATTCAGCTCTTTCCTCAATTTCTTCAGGCGTTAAGGTTTTTATAAAGTCTTCTAAATAATTAATACCAAAAGTTACATGCCTAGCCTCGTCTCTAATTACGTAGTGAAGAAGTTGAGTTAAAAGAGGATCCTTTGACAGACTTTTCAACATTTGGAAAGCTGCAAGTGCTAGACCCTCGATAATAATCTGCATGCCAATAAATTTAAGATCCCATCTTTCATCGGTCAAAATTTTATCTAGCAACAGTTTGAGGTTTTTGTTAATCGGATAATGCATCCCAATTTTTTCTTGTAGGTAACGGTTAAAGACTTCGACATGTCTTGCTTCATCAAAAGTTTGTGATGCAGCATAAAGCTTTGCATTATAGGTTGGTGCACATGATGTAAGCTGAGATGCCACAAGCAATGCTCCTTGCTCACCGTGTAGGAATTGACTTAAAAGTTCAGCAGCATCGTGACGATCAAATTCAATTTTCTCTTCATCGCTTAAACTCTCGTAAGCTTCAAGAGTTTCATGGGGTAAATTTTCATCTGCTTGTATGATTCTCTCATCAGACGGATGATTGTAATCCCAATTGAGATCCATGGATCCATTCCAATTAAGTTCTTTTCCGAGCTCATAAAGTTTCTTAATTCTATTATCTGAGACAGTGTAGTCCCAGTTATATGCACCAGTAAGTGGGGTATTAAATATCTCAATTACATCTTCGATATTTCCAGGTGTCAGGTTGAGCTCATTTTCGACTTCTAAATTATTGAATTTTAAGATGTCCTTAGGTGGGCCATTTTGTTTGGTAATTTTCATATTAATTTCCCCAATTTTTGGCTTAAATTAAATAAAACCAAGTACGGGATTGTAAACTTTTTTCTAATCATTGAAAAGTTCTGTTAGCTTGTCTAGTAAAGCCTCTGCTAATTCTTCTGCTCTATTTATGGTAATAGATTTTTGATAATACTTTGTCACATCATGCCCAATCCCTATTGCCAGAAGTTCGACGTTACTTTGATTTTCTATTGAATCAATGATCTGACGAAGGTGATTATCAAGAAAATTACTATGATTGGTTGATAATGTGCTGTCATCAACGGGGGCACCATCTGAAATTACAATTAATATTTTTCTTTCTTCATTGCGCCTGATTAACCTCTGGTGAGCCCAAGCTAGCGCTTCACCGTCTACGTTTTCCTTTAACAAGCCTTCTCTTAGCATTATCCCAAAACTTTTTCTTGCTTTTCTAAAATTATCATCAGCTGATTTAAAAATTATGTGGCGCAAGTCATTTAAACGACCTGGATGAGGAGGGCTGCCTTGATTGATCCATGCTTTTCTTGAATCACCACCTTTCCAATGTTTTGTGGTAAAGCCCAGCAGTTCTGTTTTTACATAGCACCTTTCAAGTGTACTTCCGATAATATCTCCACAGATTGCAGCTAAAGTCATTGATCGTCCACGCATTGAACCAGAGCTATCTATCAACAATGACACAACAGTATCTTTAAATTTACTCTCACTTTCTTGTTTAAAACTTAACGGATCGCCTGGTCGAGTTATTACTCTGTGGAGTTGAGCGGTATCTAATAATCCTTCTTCGAGATTGTAATTCCAGCTTCTGTTTTGCTGAGCTTGGAGCAATCTCTGCAATCTATTTGCTAATTTTCCTATAGTGGTTTGATGAGGGGCAATAAGCTGATCGAGCTGTAATCTGAGTCTTTGCGATTCCTCAGGAGTTGCTAATTCAATAGCATTAATAATTTCATCAAATTGAGAGGTGTAAATTTGATATTCTTCATAAGCTGTCTGATCTAAGTCTTCATTATAATTTCGAGTTAAATCTATTTCTTCATCTATTGATGTGGAGTCTATTGGAGCCTGCGCCTCTTCAAGCATACTTGTGTCCTCATCTGCTTGACCCTCTGCTTTTGATTCAATAGTTTGTTCTAGGAGGCTTTCTTCCGTTTCTTCTTGCTCCTCAGCTGAATCTTGTTGCTCTTCCGGCATGGATTCATTGCCTATAGATTCCTCATCACCCTGTGTCTGAGGTTCATGCATTAAATCTAAATCCTTCATAAGCTCAAGAGCAAGGGATTGAAATTTTTCTTGTGAGTTTCGCGCAAGGATTAATTTTTTACCCAGTTCTTCTATGTTAATGGGCAAAGAGGCCAAAAAACTTTTTACAGTATTCTGGCTATCCTCAGGCAGTATTTCCCCATTAATTTGTTTTAACCACAAATTTGCAGCTAATGGATTTAAAGCGGGAACTTTATTATCAATTCCTATTTTTGCCTGTGTATTCAGATATGCATTTAGATTAATCTTTGCTCCTGGAAAAGTCTCTCCTCCGATAATTTCAACTCTTGAAAGCTCAAGCTCAAGAAAAAAATCTCTTGCTATTTTTGGCATTTTTAGTGAGGCATCATCATTATGAAAAGTATGCCAAAATGTTTGGAAATCGGCTTCACCCCTCCATGAATTAACTTGCTTGGATGACCGTGGAGGATAATTTAAAGATATTTGAGATGAGGATGGTGGACGAGAAGATGCTTGAGTTGTACTTTCTAGGGTCGAATTTTTTGAAAGAGCTCTTGCAGTCGAGAGTGCCGCTTGTTTAAACTCTTCTCGGTCTTTAACCCAGCTCATTAATTATTTTTCGGGGTTATGGCTTTCGAGCAAATCTTCTCCAAAACACCTTTGAAAATACTCTGCCACAATTGGCCTTTCAGCTTCGTCACATTTATTAAGAAAAGTTAATCTAAATGAATGTTGGATATCTTTAAAAATTATGTAGTTTTGCGCCCATGTAATGACAGTTCTTGGAGACATCAATGAGGAGATATCTTCATTGATAAAGCCCTGCCTAGTCAAATCAGCCAGCTGAATCATGCTTTTAATCAAAGCTTTGTCTTTTGCCGATTTAAGCTCTGGTACTTTTCCAGATACGACATCTATTTCATGAGAGCGCTCAAGATAATTAAGCGTTGACAATATATGCCACCTGTCCATTTGACCTTGGTTAATTTGCTGAGTTCCATGATAAAGACCAGTGACATCCCCCATACCGACGGTATTAGTGGTAGCAAAAAGTCTGAAACTTGCATGAGGAGAAATCACCTGATTTTGGTCTAGTAAAGTTAATTTACCTTCTACTTCTAGGATTCTTTGGATAACAAACATTACATCTGGTCTGCCCGCATCATATTCATCAAAAACTATGGCAACTGGATTTTGTATAGACCATGGAAGAATGCCTTCCTTAAATTCAGTAATTTGTTTTTCATCTTTTAAAACAATGGCATCTTTGCCAAGAAGATCAATTCTACTTATGTGGCTGTCAAGATTGATCCGCACACATGGCCAATTCAGTCTGGCTGCAACTTGCTCAATATGTGTTGATTTACCTGTACCATGATATCCCTGAATCATAACCCTTCGATCGTGCTCAAAACCAGCTAGGATTGCCAAGGTAGTATCTTTATCAAACACATATGTTGGATCTATAGTTGGGACCCATTGTGTTTTTTCTTTGAAACCATGAACCACAAGATCGGAATTAATACCAAAAGTTTTTTTTACATTTACTTTTTGATCAGGCCTATTGGGGAGGCTAATTCTTTCAGAATCTATCATTTTAAAATTTTTTTAATTACAGGTGGGACTATGCTAACTTTTGACGAGATAAAGTTCTAGTTTTAATTGAATCAATGTAAGATAAATTTTTTTAAATAAATTATCTTGATTAATGAATAATGCTCTTAAAAACACCCTTGGGCTTTTTAACCTAAATAGAATTGATAGAGACCTTTTTTCTTGGACTGGCGAAAGTGTAGGTTTTCAGAGGATATTTGGTGGACAGATTATGGCTCAATGTCTTGTTGCGGGCTACCAAACTGTTGAAAAGGCAAGAATGGTTCATTCATTTCATTCATATTTTCTTCGGCCAGGAGATTTTGAGCAAGATATTATATTCGAAGTTGATCGCATCAGAGATGGTAAGAGCTTTACTACACGTCGAGTGACCGCTATCCAAAATGGAGAAGCAATTTTTAGTTGCTCTATCTCATTTCAAAAGCGAGAGAAGGGCTTAAGTCACCAAATTAAAATGCCAGAAATACCTGGACCTGAGAAATTGAAAAGCGATCTTGAGCTTAGGCAAGATGTACAAAAAAAAATACCTAAGGACTATTTGCCGATGTGGTTAAGAGAGAGGGAGATAGAAACAAGGCAAGTCGAACCAATGGATTTGCTTAAAGTAGAAAAATTACCTCCCTACAGAAGTACCTGGATGAAGCCAGTTGGAAAATTGCCTGCCGATGAGAGAATTCATCAAGCATTGCTCTTATATGTCTCTGATATGGGCTTGCTTGGAGCAGCTGTGAATCCTCATGAGGTAAATTTTATGTCTAAAAAATTTCAAAGTGCAAGCTTGGATCATGTGATGTGGTTTCATGGAAAGGTAAATTTTAACAATTGGATTTTGCATCACATGCATAGCCCTATTTCTTCTGGCGCAAGGGGATTTTCACGAGGATCTATATATACAAAAGGTGGTAAGCTTATTGCATCTACTGCTCAAGAAGGCCTGATGCGGGTTTGGGAATAAACTTTGCCAATGATCAGCCCTCAAAAAGAAAATATTTTTAATCCTTGGTATAGTTAATTTCTAGTTCAAAGCTTTTTTATTATGTTATCAATTTTTAAAAAAAAATTATTTTCTGATATCTCTGGCGACGCAGCGGACATGCCTCCTCATGTATCTGCTGTTTTATGCTTAATGATTGAAATTGCACGCATGGATGGGAAAATAGATGACAATGAAATAGACGAGATTAAGAATTTTTATTTAGATTTATACCCTGAGGGTAATTTTTCAGAAGCATTTAAAGAGCTTAAGGATTGGACCAGTCACAAAGAGTCTTTTAATCCATTTATCAATATTATCAATAGTAATTGCACAAAGAGAATGAAGATAGAAATCCTTTCAAATATTTGGGATGTAATTTTGTCTGATAATCATGTAGATCAATATGAAACATCACTTTTTATGCAGATAGGTGGAATGTTGCTTGTCAGCGAAGAGGAACTGCTAAATATTCAGAGTTAATTAAGTGACTTGATTGAGGTGCTCTAAAAGCATTCCTTCAAATTGATTAAGAACCTCTGGCTCAATAAGATGCCTCATATTTTCTATAATTTTTAATTTACTGTGTGGAATCAATTTATGCATTTTGTAGGCATTCTTAACGTGTATCATTGGATCATTTTTGCCATGGATAATTAAAGTAGGAGCTTTAATTTTCTGAATTTTTTTAAGCCTATCTTTTGAAGCAAGTATAGATAGAAGTTGCCTGGCATACCCAGATCCATCTTGAGCCCGATCTAAATTTCGAATTGTTTCTTCTCGAAACTCTGGCGTGTCAACAATCCGTCCATCCATTCCAATGAGTGAGACCATTCTAATTTCTCTTTCTAGTATTTCTTCATGGGAGGCATTTGGATTTTTAGATCTTTCCATCATTATGTCTCTAACTGCTTTTTTGGGTGCATTAATTGGGCTTGGGGTAGATGCCGTTGACGCAATCAAGGTAAATGATTTAACCCTTTCAGGATATTGAGCACTTATAATTTGGGCAATCATCCCACCCATTGAAGTACTAAAAATATGAGTTTTTTTAATATTTAAAGTATCAAGCAGGTTAATTCCATCGCTTGCCATATCATCAATTGTATATTCTGATTTAATAGGCAATCTTAAAAAATATTTTACGTAATCTATTACAAATGATGGGGTATTCAAAAATCTTGATGACAGGCCAACGTCTCTATTATCATATGTTATCGGCCTAAAATTATTTGCTTGTAAAAAATTTATTAGATGAATTGGCCAATGGACTAATTGAGCTCCAAGACCATGAACCATCAGGATAGGATCGCCGTCTTTAGGACCATAGTCGCGGTAAAATATTTTTACTCCACTGTTTTCTGAAAAACCTTCATTGTAATGGCCATCTTTATTCATACATTTTCATACTAATCCAGTTTTTATTTATTACCAACATGTTCTAACACTGATATAGTCATTGAATATCTATGACCATAAACACAGTATCAAATAAAGTAAGAGCAGCCTATGGCATTGGAGACTATGCAATCTGTCTTTATTGGAGTGGCGTCGGCTTATATCTCTTATATTTTTATACTGACGTGGTTGGTATAACTCCTTTACTAGCCGGTTGGATATATGCTCTAGGAATAGCATGGGATGCTATTACAGATCCTTTTATGGGATATCTTGCGGAGAGAACTAGAACTAGGATGGGCAGTTATCGTCCATACATTTTTTATGGAGCAATTCCATTGGCTTTTTCTTTTATTCTATTATTTTGGGTTCCTCCATATGAGGGGACAAAGCTTTTTATATTTTTATTAACGGCTAACTTAGTGCATCGCACATGTTTCACAATAGTTAGTGTCCCATACTCCTCTTTAACAGCTAGAATTACTGACGATAGTGATGAACGAACCAAGCTAACGACTGCAAGAATGCTGGGCGCTTCCTTTGGCACTCTTTCGGTATCAGCATTGGGATTTCCAATAGTGTTGTGGTTTGGTGGGGCTGATGAAGCTTTAGGATTTATTTTTTTAGGAATGATTTGTGGTCTCACAGCTGTAATTGTTCTTAGTATCACTGTTAAATTTGTAGAGGAGAGGAGATTTAATTTTACACCATCTCAATTACCAAGCTTCTCAAAAGTGTCTAAATCAGTGGCAGAGAATTATCCATTTTGGATTGTTTTCGGATCAATTTTAATACTAGGCTCTACCTCAATCATGTTTAATAACAATTTAATTTACTTTGTTAAATATTCTCTTGATCTTCACGCATATCAAGGATTGATCTTAGGAGTAAGCAGTGGCGCAGCACTTTTGGCGATTCCTTTGTGGGCGTTTGCGGCATTGAAAATTGGTAAAAGAAACTCATGGATGGCCGCTATGACAATATTACTGATAGGGTTCTTGGTTTTCTATTTCTACCCCATAGCATCTCTTGTAGAACTTTTACTAGTACTTGGATTTATAGGCATTGGTAACGGCGCAACAGGAGTATTATTTTGGTCAATGCTTCCAGATACGATTGAGTATGGGGAGTGGAAAACTGGCGTAAGAACAGAGTCATCTTTGTATGGCTTTATGACTTTTGCACAAAAGGGAGCAATAGCATTTGCAGCGCTTTTGCTCGGAATGGTGTTAACTCAAATTGGGTTTGAGCCAAACGAGATTCAGTCTGAGCAAACTTTATCTGGATTGAAATTTGTTATGACTTGGATACCTTTAATTGGAATTTTTATAAGTTTTATTTTGGTTTCTTTTTACCCAATTGATAAATCTTTTCATAAAAAATTAATCAATGAAATTGAAATAAGAAAGCTAAACAATGCAGCAGATTAATTGGGGGATAATTGGTCCAGGATCAATAGCATCAGCATTTGCATATTCTATTCAGGGAGCATCAAATTCAAAGCTCATTAGTGTTTATGGAAGAAGTAAAGATAAAACAAAATCTTTCGCTAATAAGTTTGAAATTGCAGCTCATCATGACCTAACAGAATTTATAAAGGATGCCAAAATAGATGCTGTATATATTGCTACCCCCCACAGCGAGCATTTCATTTTTAGCTTAGAAGCTATCACAAATGGAAAACATGTTTTATGTGAAAAACCTTTTACGATGAATGCTTTTGAAAGCATGACACTTTTAAATTTAGCTCGTTCTTCAAATATTTTTCTTATGGAAGCTTATATGTATCGAACACACCCTCAAACAAAAAATATTCTAAGTAACCTAAATTTTATTCAAGATGAGAACAAAAAAATATTAATTGAGGCTTCCTTTGGATTTGAAGCAGACGTTCCCATAGAGCACAGATTAAGAGATCCTCAATTGGGCGGCGGAGCAATTTTAGATATCGGATGCTATCCATTAACGATGTGCAAATTAATTGCTGGCCATTTACAA
>QOPC01000020.1 GCA_003331545.1 SAR86 cluster bacterium | reverse complement strand
CCATGCAACCACAAAATCTTCAAAACCATCGCCATTAAAATCGCCGGTTGCAATATTGTGAGCATCTTGGCCAAACAATTCATTCTCATATGTAACGCAATCATTTTCTGTTGGGTAACAAACAGTGGCTGAATACCTATCTGAGATTTCTATTCCCCCAAACCCAATATCATGAGCATTAAAATATGGAGAACTTAGATATGGAATATTGCTTGGCTCAGGATTTGGAGTGAATTTCGTTTGATTCCTTGTAACATTAAACATGAAATTCTTTGAACCATTACACTCTGGTTTCACAGTGGTATTAAGGGGAGCAATACCAAATGAAAATTCTTTGCTTTCACTATAAATTATCGGAGCCCTAAAATTAAAATTTAAGTCATCTGAAGAGTTTAACCACAATAAATCTTGGCTATTAATACCAAATACACATCCCTCAATACTTGGGACAATCTCTATTGAAACCTCATCATAGCTTTCCAGTGTTGATGGCAAACCATTTACTGAAAAAGTTAATTGATTAGACTCTGGAATAAAGCCATCTCCTCCACCTCCACCACACGAGGATAAAACAAAGGCACACCAGCAGATTAAAATTAAATTTCTTGAAATATTTTTATTGTGTTTAAATATCATTTTTTAAAACCCTTATTATTGTATTACTTGGCTTAAAAAAATGCGCAATGTAAATTCATATAATCGAATAGTCATCAAGGTAGGTTCAGCCGTGTTGGCAAATTCCAATGGGATGGTAAACCAAAGCATTCTTGCTGCGATCAGTGAGGATATAGCTTGGTTACTAAAAAATGATAAAGAAGTTTTAATTGTGTCTTCGGGTGCAATTGCGCTGGGAAGAAAAAAGATGAAACTTTCAGACAGCTTAACTTTGGCTGAATCTCAGGCTTTGGCCGCTCATGGTCAGATAGAATTAATGTCAGCATGGAAGAAACATCTAAATAAATTTTCAATACCTATAGGCCAAATACTCTTAACTCCAAGAGACACGGAATTAAAACTTTCTTCTAAAAATGCCAAGCAAACCGTAAGCAAATTAATAGAAGCGGGATGCCTACCGATCATCAATGAAAATGACAGCACAGCGACTGACGAGATAAGATTTGGTGATAATGATCTTTTGGCTTCAAAAGTAGCAAAGCTTTTAGGTGCAGATTTGTTAATCATCCTTTCAACGGTAGATGGACTCTATACATCCGAAGAAGATGTACAAATTAAAAGAGCAGGTTCGTTGATAAAAGAAGTTAATAAAATCACTCCAAAAATTAAAAAAATGGCAGGCCATGCAAGTCAAATGGGTAAAGGTGGAATGATTTCTAAAATTGATGCTGCCGAGATTTGTTTAAAAAATAAATGCGCAATGGTAATTACATCTGGTAAAAATAAAGAACCTATCAGAGGTATTAGCAAGAGAGCAAAAGCAACATGGTTTACAAAAAAATGAATAAGGAACTTTCTATATTGCTTGAAGAAATAGGCAAAAAAGCAAAAAGTGCCAGCGCAATACTCAACACTGCAACCTGTGATCAAAAAAATAAATTTTTTGACTTTGCTATCGCATCAATCCAAGAAAATACTGATGCTATTCTTGCCGCTAACCATATTGATATAAAAGCAGCACAAGAAAATAATAAGGATGATGCATTTATTGATCGTTTAATGCTTGATAAAGATAGATTGCAAGGAATATGCAATACCTTGTCTGAAATCAAATCATTTGAAGATCCTATCGGTAAAGTTCTCGCATCATGGGACAGACCCAATGGTTTAAATATTTCTAGAGTTGCAACTCCTCTTGGGGTCATAGGTTTAATATTTGAAAGCAGGCCCAATGTTGCCGCTGATGCTGGGGGTTTATGCCTAAAATCTGGCAATGCGGTAATTTTACGAAGTGGCAAAGATGGCCTGCGATCTGCCGAGGCAATTGTCTTATCTCTTCAGAGCGCTTTAAAGCTATCAGGTTTGCCTGAAGCATGCATCCAAATCGTTCCTTCTGAAAGCAGAGACGCTGCAACCAAGATGCTAGAGGGTCTTAATGGCACTATTGATGTCATAGTTCCAAGGGGTGGAAAAAGTCTTGTTGCAGAAGTTGAAAAATCTGCAAAAGTACCGGTTTTTGGTCACTTAGAAGGTATTTGTCATATTTATGTAGATGAAGAAGCTGATGAAGAGAAAGCCTTATCAATTTGTCTAAATGCAAAAATGAGAAGAACTGGAATTTGTGGTGCCGTAGAGACGATACTGGTTCATGAAAATATCTCCTCATCTTTTGTACCTAAACTTGTGGCTTCTCTTTCTGAAGTGAACTGTGAAATAAGATGTTGTAAGAATACAATTGATTTTGATAATAGAGCTACGCTTGCTTCAGAGGATGATTGGTCCACAGAATACCTTGCAGCAATTGTTAGCCTTAAGTCTGTAGCAAGCGTTGATGAAGCAATTTCTCATATTGAAAAATATGGAACAGGACATACTGAATCCATCCTCAGCAAAAATAAAGATGCGCAATTAAAATTTACAAACTCGATTGATAGTGCAATTGTGATGATTAATGCATCGACTCAATTTGCTGATGGAGGAGAATTTGGTCTTGGTGGTGAAATAGGTATAGCTACTGGTAAATTTCACGCCAGAGGTCCAGTTGGCGTAGATCAGCTCACAAGTTTCAAATATATTGTGACAGGCGACGGCCAAGTAAGATCGTAATGATTGAAAAATGTGAAAATATTGAACACTTTTTTTTGAAGAAGGCTCTTGAAAAATCTCCATTAGCCAACATAATTTATTAATACAAGCTGCTTTGCTTTTGTCTTGATTGTAGTTGGCATACTACTCTCTTATATACACCTGACGCTCAGCTATACGAACCTTAAATATAAACTTAATGAGTATAGTTATGAGTAATTTCAAAAATGTTTTCAATATAATGGCTGTCCTAATACTTGCTTCTTGTGGTGGCGGTGGTGGCGGTGGCTCAGACTCTGCTGGTGGTGGTTATGGAACAACTCCCTCCAATTCTGCGCCAACGATAAATAATTCTACTAGCAGTTATTCCGTGGCCGAAAATCAAACTACTGCTTTTACAGTCAGTGCCGCAGATTCTGATGGTAACACTTTGAGCTATTCACTTACTGGAAATGACTCATCAAGCTTTACTGTGAGCTCATCAGGCGTTGTATCTTTCAACACGGCACCTGATTTTGAAGGGCCATCAGATGCGAACAGCGACAATATATATTCAATAAGCGTTTCTGTTAGCGATGGAACTGCGAGTGCTTCCAGCTCATTTACTATTACCGTTACCAATGACACATCCGATGATAACGTTGATACTTTTGTAGCATGGGATGGGGTCCTTCTAAAAAACGATACATACAAGCCATACGATAAACACGCGACCTCTTACAATTTAATTATCGGTGGCCTGCCAGATGTGACGGATGGATTTGTAACTAATGTGGCAAATATTGCCAATAGAATGTTAGCTCAAAATGATGTCACCAATTCAGTAAACAGAAATTTATTGCTAAACAATTTTAGTCAATACAATGCATTTCAAAGAGTTGGGTCAACTAATATGAGTAGCTATGACCCAGCATTAAACAATGAAAACTATGATGGTTGGGATAATATTAATGATAATTATTCTGTTGTAGATTTTATTTGGGAGGTTACTTCTAATTCTCCTGCCGATGAACAAACTAAGGCAGGACAAATTAATGCAATCTTGGAGCATCTGTTGCATACAATCACATTAATATTCGATAAAAGCTATACATCATGGGGTTACGAAAATACATCATCTGATTTGGTTTTAGCTATGAACCAAGCTATAGAGGGTAATTTTTATGATCCCACAGGTAATTATGGAAACTTATCTGAAAGCGATCCTATCCTATATAAAAGAATTATTGCTCAAGAATTTGCATATTGGATGATACTTACAGGCTGGGACTTAAAAGCTTTGTATGCTCCAGATGCATCACCAGAATGGACAATTTTATCTGCTTCAGAAATGGAAACAAATTTGCCACTGGCACATACGTTATTTACCGATACCGTAAATGGGGTGCTGGTTAATCCAACTCAAGCCTATTTGGATAGTCTTACCTTTGGCTCTCTCCCAACCTCTTCTGCTGTTGCAATTTCTGTGAGTGTTGCTGCCAATAATGCGGGATCTGGAAATGTATATGTGATAGACGATACTCAGAAGAAATCTCTAACGCTTGAGGTCGGAAAAACTTACACTTTCACTCATCCTTCAGCGCATCCTCTCAGATTTTCTACTACTTCAGATGGAACACATGCATCAGGAAGCGGATATGGCACTTCAGGTGGATCTGAATATACAACAGGCGTTACTACGTCAACAAGTGGCAGCACTGTGATTGAAGTAACCTCTGACACTCCAACAACTCTATACTACTATTGCTCTATTCACTCAGGCATGGGAGGAAGCATTACCGTATCAAGTTAAATTTGAATTATAAATAAACGTCAAATCTTGTTGTTTTTCCAGACACTTGATAGTTAGTTTGCAACGAAAATGGCTCAGCTTTAATGGGCCTTTTAACAACCATCTTTCGCACCGGCATTAATTGCAAAATTTCAAAATCTTTTATTGCATTATTTTTTAGAGACTCTATTTCTAATATCTTTGATATGTACTCAAGTTGCCCTGAGCTTAAAGCCTTCTTTTTTGCAGGCGGGTACATTGGATCAAAATAAATCACATCAAAGTTTTTTGCCTGAACATCATAAGAGCATGCATTCGCATGAATAAGATCAAGTTTTTCAAAGATCCTCTGATCTTTACTTCGACTTATTCCATCCCGAAGCAAATGAAATAAAATTTCGCTTTGCTCGAGCGCTGTAACTTGATGGCCTAGAGTTAGAAACAATAAAGCATCTTGGAGCATGCCTGCTGTGCAATCAAGAATGTTTAGGGGATGTTCTGACTTGCCTAAAGCTTTCTTGATAAGCTTTTCATGATCTGCTCTTTTGATTCGCCATCCTGTTGAGCCTGAATTAAAGTCAATCTTAAATTTATTCTTTGATCTAGCCTCTGGATGAAAAAATGATAGTCCATCTTCAGAAAGATTGAGATGAGGTTGGCCAATCATCTGCTCGCTAGTGATTGCAGTGGTTCCAAGATTCCTGGCAACTTCCTTAGCTAATTCTTGTTGATTAATTTGTGTGTAAACAAGAGGTGGAATCATAAAAGCAAAAGCACAACACCCAAAGCAACTCTGTATAAAACAAATGGAGTCATCCCAATCTTCTCCACAAACTTTAGAAAACCCTTGATGGTAATAAATGCTATAAAAGCAGAGCCGATAAAACCAGTTAGAATAATAAGCATGTCGCTTGACGCTATTGAAAAACCACCTTTGGCAAGCATAAGTACCAAAGCTCCTAAAATGGTGGGTATGCTTAAAAGAAATGCAAACCTTGAGGTATCTTTGATATTTAGTCCAATAATTAATGCCCCAGTTATTGCCATTCCTGATCTAGAGGCCCCAGGAAACACAGCCAATGCTTGAAAACAACCAATGATTAAAGCCGCAAATAAAGTTAACTCTGCTAATGATTTTGATTGACTTGAAGATTTATAGGCAGCGAATAACAAAGCAGCAAATACCAAATTTGCCAAAGCAATTGAGTTGATGTTGGCTGTCCTGGACTCAGATAAGTCAGATGCAAGCAATCCAACCAAAACAATCGGTAAAGTTGCAACTATGAGGTGTAATCCAAGTGAGAAATTTTCTTTGCTGTTATTGCTAGACCATGGCATCCAGGCATGAAGCAATCCTAGAATTTCTTTTTTAAAATAATAAATTACTGCTACCAAGGTTCCAGCATGAACTGATATATCAAATACAATGCCAAAGTCTTTAGCCCCAAAAAGCAAGGATGGAAGCAATAAATGTGCTGAGCTAGATATAGGTAAAAATTCAGTTAGGCCTTGGATTATAGATAGAAGGACTGCAAGGAAAAAATCTGAAATCATGATTTTTTATAATCAGGGGTTTTAAGGTAAACGGGATTTGCAGTTTCAGGAAGGAAATTCTTGCCTGTTTCCAATCTTGTCTTAGCTAAAATTGCAATCGGCTCAGCACTTCCATTTGCTTCACCTAAAAACTTTGAATTGATTACTTCAGCATTGGGCCAACCGGTTCCAGCAAAATAACAATCATCCTTTTTTAATAATTCTGAGAGCTCAGTCATTTGCATTACACCCTCAACTGAAATTGGATTAAGCTTTTGATTATTTTTCTGATAGCTAGAGAAATAACTTTCTTTTGTATCGGCTTCAATGGCTACATAAATATTTGCCTCAGCCTCATCAATCCAATGCGATGCCTCTAACGCGATTGATTCTAGGCTAGAGATTGGGATTAGTGGCAGCTTCTTTACCTCAGCTATTGCTTTTAAAAAGGAAGCTGTAATTCTAAGCGCAGTATAAGAGCCAGGACCACAGGCAAATGCTAGAGCATCAAGTTCATCAAAATCATTTTTAGAGTCAAAACCAATACTTGAAAAAAGCTTATCCCAATCCGGCCTATCTTTACGATCGTGCGTCTGAATGAAAGTATTTATCTCATCATTGTTTAGCAGAGAGATCGATGAATAATTTCCACTAATATCAAAGGATAAAATGTTCATTCAGTTAAAAGCTTTGCTCAATGTCCTCAAATACTTTCTCAACGGATCTGGAGCCGTCCACAGCAATATAGTTTAGCGAACTTTTTACTTCTTGAGACTGATAATAAGCAACAAGTGGCTTTGTTTCATCTTGGTAGACTTGTAAGCGATGTTTGACAGTTTCAGGCATATCATCCTCTCTTTGTATTAGAGGCTCTCCAGTTATATCATCTACGCCCTCATTTTTTGGAGGTTGATAAACAAGGTGATAGTTTCTTCCAGAGCCTGGATGCACCCTTCTGCCTGACATTCTGTCTACGATTACATCATCATCAACCTTAATTTCAACAACGTGAGTAAACTCAATTTTATTTTCAACACATAAATCTGCTTGACCAACCGTTCTTATACCGCCATCAAATAAAAATCCACTAACACAATCAGCCTGCGCAATACGATCTAAAATTAATTCAATGATAATTTGATCAGAAACCAGGCCCCCAGAATTCATAATATCTGTAACTTTTTGACCTAGCTCACTTCCAGATGCAATGGCTGATCGCAGCATGTCCCCTGTACTAATTTTAGGAATACTCAGAGATTTGCAAATAAGATCTGCCTGGGTGCCTTTGCCAGCTCCAGGGGGACCCAAAAGTAGTATTTTATTCATGACTCTAATACTGCAAATGCAAGAAGATGATTGCTTTCATCGGCTAGACTAACATGGGATTTGATGATGCCCAAATCTTCAACAAAAGATTTGGCACCGGCAGATAATAAGACCTCAGGTTTGCCAAGTTTATTTCTTATTATTTGAATGTCTTTGGGAAAGACTGGATCTTTAAAACCTGTTCCAAGAGCTTTCACAAATGCTTCCTTGCCAGCAAATTGTTTGCCTAGATAGAATTGTTTGGTTCCGTCTGCAAGTTTGCCAAATTTTACTAGCTCTTGATCGCCTAAGATTTTATTAGCAAATGCAGACATAGATTTCATTTTTTTGATTCTATCTAAATCTACTAAATCTGTTCCTATTCCATAAATCATATTCTTATTTTTCTAAAATACTCTCTACTACTTAATTCTCTGCCATCCAAGCAGGCGCTTATAGCAACTTGTAATAAGCTTTTTAATTTTAACTTATCAATTCCCTCAAGGGTTCTATTTTTAATTGCTGAGATTTCCATTGCTGAGTACCCATTTGCATCACCGGCGTTATGAAATCCCTTTTCAGGTATGTATGAATAAATGATTGAATCTTTAAACTCTGAATTTTCTTTTGTATCTGTATCAAAATTAATGCCGTAACCAAGCACATCAAGAAGATCTAATTCAAACACTCTTAAATCTAACTCAGAAATTGCATCTGCCCGAGCAAGCTCAACAAATTTTTGATAAAGATCATATAACTCTTGATTTGGCAGCCCTTTGGGCAAAAGACGCATCATTAACTCATTAACGTATAAGTAGGTATACAAATCATGGGGTCCCTTAACTGAATGCGAAATAAAGTTTGAATCTATCTGAGTTAAGGTTTTCATTTCTGATTTGCCGGTAACAATAATTCTCAACGCAGAAAAAGGAAGCAAATGGCCAAAGAACTTCGAACGAGGATTTTTTGCACCCTTGGCCATGATTGAAAGCTTGCCAAAAGATTCTGTAAACACATCTGCAATTATGGATGTATCTCCAAAAGACCTAGCATGCAAAAGAAAACAGGGCTCCCAGTTATGTGGCATCTTGATTACTTCCTACTCCTAGGCTGCTTAAATACTGAGCATCATTGTTCCAGTTTTTGTTAACTTTGACGAAAGTTTTTAACAAGACTTTTTTGTGAATCATTTCTTCGAGTTCAATTCTTGTTTGCTGCCCTATTCTTTTTAAATTAGAGCCCTCATGACCTATAACGATACTTTTTTGGCTATCCCGAGCAACATAGATGATGACCCCAATAGATAGCATCTTGCCTTCCATTGTTTTTGTTTCCACTGCAACATAGGTCTCGTGAGGCAACTCATCCCCAAGTGAGCGGATAATCTTTTCTCTTACAAGCTCGCTAATAAAAAAGTTATCTGGGATTTCTTTTTCTTCGAGTTCTGCTGGATACAAATGATTGTTCTCTGGAAGAGATTTTTTGATGCAGCTTATTAAGCTCTCAATGCCATCATGATTTAGGGCTGATATTGGAACATAATCACCAAAAGAGTAAATTGCATCAATCTCTTGTATTAATGGCAAAAGGTCATTTTTATTTTGTACCTGGTCAATTTTATTTAAAACGCAAATAGCAGGAGCGTTAGTCTCTTTAATTTTGTTAAGAACCTGCCTGTCTTGATCCTGCAATGAAGATCGCTGCAAAACAAATAAGACTAAATCTGAGTCCTCAATAACACTAAGAGCTGAATGGTTTAAAACTTTATTGAGGGTTTTGGTAGCCTTAATGTGAATTCCTGGTGTGTCTAAAAAAATCATCTGATATTCACTATCAGTTTTTACCCCTAAAATATTATTTCTAGTGGTTTGAGATTTACGAGATGTGATGGATATTTTCTTATCTAAAATGGTATTAAGTAAAGTTGATTTGCCAACATTAGGCTTACCAACAATAGAAATATACCCACAGTATTGTTTATTCATGCTCGATCCAGTTCGAGCAAAATTAACTCAGCAACCTTCTGCTCAGACTCTTTTTTAATTTCAGCAGAGGCATGAAAATTTTTACCATTAAAAGTTACATTGCAATCAAACTGATTGCCTGATTTGTTGGAAACTACAAGATATTTCGGAGGCTCAAATCCCTTTGCCTGAAGCGATTCTTGCAATCTTGATTTTGCATCTTTCAATTCAACCGATTCATTTAAATCAGAAAAACTATCTTTAAATAATCGTAAAATAAAAATTTTGCTTTCTTCAAAACCAAGCTCAATGAAAATTGCACCAATGCAAGCTTCAAGTGCACCTGCATAAATTGAATATTTATGGGTTTCATCTAGTTTATTGGTTCCCTTAGAGGTTTGTAACAAATCTTTACAATCTAATTGTTGGAAAAGCTTTGCAAGTGATTGGGTATTAACAAGAGAGGCTCTCATTTGAGTTAACTTGCCCTCAGTCAGGCTCTCAAAGCGATTAAAAAGATATTCAGATACAACTATTTCTAGGACTGCATCCCCCAGAAACTCCAGTCTTTCGTTATTTTTGTTTGAAGAGACACTCTTGTGAATAAAAGCTTGCTGAAATAGTGCTAGCTGCAAATAGGATTTGTGCACCTCTAGAGAATTCTTGCTCATCTCATTTACTTAATGAAACCTGCTCTTTCAAATGACGGCAAACAAGTCCAGCATTCCCATGTCATCCAAATTAATTCTCCGGTGCCCATGAAATTTTCTCTTGGCACAAAACCCCAGTAGCGAGAATCACTAGAATTGTCTCTATTATCTCCCATCACAAAATAATGATCTGCTGGGACAAAAAACTCCTCAGGATAAGAGGCACTTCCTCCAATAATTCTAATTACCCTATTTGAATTACCTGAAGTTTCTTTCAAGAACGTCTCTTCTTCTGAAGTAGATATCAACTCTTGCTGGATGGGAATACCATTAACGTAAATCTTTTTATTAAGATAACCAATGGTGTCGCCAGGCTTACCAATTAAACGTTTTATGTATGGCACATTGACATGGGGCGGAATAAAAACAACCACATCTCCATATTCAGGATCTGCTGATAAAGAAAATGCATTGCCAATTCTATTAATTTTTAGGCCATAGCTATGCTTATTAACCAAAATAAAATCTCCAACTTTAAGTCCTGGAATCATCGAGCCCGATGGAATCTGATAGGGTTCGTAAGCAAAGGTTCGCACAACAAAAATTAGAAAAACTGGAACAAACCAGCCTTTACCTGTTGTTTTCAGTAAAGTATTTTTGGTGAATACACCAACCATCAAAATAATTAAGCAGATTACTGAGCCAATTAATAAAACAGATCCCAAATCACCTGCGTTAACAAAAATTCTATAGATGCCAACCAGGGATGATGAAAGACCTGCGATATAAATAATTTGCTGTGACTGATCGGTTAGTGTGTCTTGCAAGACTTGATAAATCCAAACTCCTATGAATCCAAATACTGCCAGCAAAGATAATAAGAAGATTGGATCACTAAACATTATTTTTCTCCTGAATTGAAGTAATTTAAAAATGCTTCCTGAGGTATTGAGACTCTTCCAAACTGTTTCATTTTCTTTTTGCCTTCTTTCTGTTTCTCAAGCAGTTTCTTTTTACGTGTGATATCTCCACCATAACATTTTGCAGTAACATTCTTTCTGAGAGCCTTCACTGTCTCGCGAGAAATAATTTTAGAGCCCAAAGCAACTTGTATGGGTATATCAAACATTTGACGAGGAATGAGTTTTTGTAAATTTTTTGCTACCTCTCTTCCTCGACTCATCGCAAAATCTTTATGGATGATAATAGATAAAGCATCAACAACATCATTATTAAGCAAAACATCTAGTTTAATTAAATTTGATGCTTTGAATTCAGTGATATTGTATTCAATAGATGCATAGCCTTTGGTGGAAGATTTTAGTCGATCAAAAAAATCAATGATAACTTCTGCAAGAGGCATTTCAAACACAATAGAGACTTGATTACCGAAATATGTCATTTCTTTCTGAGTGCCTCTTTTTTGCGTACATAATGTAATAACATTCCCGACATAATCTTTTGGAGTCAAGATGGTTGCTAAAACATAAGGCTCTCTGATTTCACTAACATTGCTAAGAGCTGGAAGTTGAGATGGGCTATCGCAGTCTATGACCTCACCATCAGTCTTTACCACTTGATATTGAACAGATGGAGCTGTAGATATTAGATTTAGATCGTATTCTCTTTCAAGTCTTTCTCGAACGACTTCTAAATGCAGAGTTCCTAAAAAACCACATCTAAAACCAAACCCCAATGCATCGGATACCTCAGGCTCATATATCAAAGCAGAATCATTTAATACTAGCTTTGAGAGAGCATCTCGAAACTTTTCATACTCATCAGAGTCAACCGTAAACAAAGATGCAAAAACCTTTGGTAGAACTTTTTGAAATCCAGGTAAAGGCTTAGATGTATCATTTTTTGAATCTAGAATAGTGTCGCCAACCGGGGCTCCCTGAATATTTTTGATGCCAGCCACCATGAAGCCAACCTGGCCAACATTTAATTCTTTTTTTGCAATTTTTTTTGGAGAAAAAATTCCAATTTGATCCGCTAGATATGATTGTTGGGTAGTATAAACCTTAATTTTTTGGCCCTGTTTGATGGACCCGTTTATTACTTTGATCAAGGAGACGACTCCAAGATAAGCATCAAACCAAGAATCAATAATTAAGGCTTCAAAATCTGCACTTGGATCTCCTTCAGGTGGTGGAATATTATCCACCAAAAGATCAAGCAGTTCCTCTATTCCTTGACCAGTCTTAGCGCTTACCAATGGAGCTGAAGTTGAATCAATTCCAATCATATCTTCAATTTCTTGCTTTACTCTATCTGGCTCTGACTGAGGCAAATCGATTTTATTTATTACAGCCAACACCTCAAGGTTTTGATCGACTGCGGTGTAACAATTAGCTAATGTTTGAGCTTCTACACCTTGAGAACCATCAACAACCAGCAATGCGCCCTCACAAGCTGATAATGAACGAGAAACTTCATAGGAAAAATCTACATGGCCAGGCGTATCAATAAAATTTAATTGATAAGTTTCTCCATCTCTCTCGTAATCAAGAGTTACAGCTTGAGCTTTTATAGTAATTCCACGCTCTCTTTCTATATCCATTGAATCAAGAATTTGCTCAGACATTTCTCTTTGAGAAAGGCCTCCGCAATATTCTATTAATCGATCAGACAGGGTCGATTTCCCATGATCAATATGGGCAATGATTGAGAAGTTTCTAATATTTTTCATCTTCTAATAAATGCATGACTATTCTATAAGAAAAGCTGATCTGTTATCAGCTTTTCTTATGCATTTAAGATGGATTTAATCTACGGTTACAGCAACAAAAAATCTATTGTTATTTCGACGACCAACGATTGCTAGTTTATCTCCCTCATCAAATCGCTCAATTAATTCCTCAAAAAACTCTGCATCCTCAATGGCATAACGCTTACCTTGAGAAATAACTTCAGTGATAATATCTCCCCTAGTTAATTTTCCATAAGCAGGTGATCCATTGTTCACCCTTAGGACTAACACCCCATTTTCAGGATCGCTTGGTCGAGAATTATCTTCAGATAGATCTTCAATCTTTAGCCCTAATGGATCAGTGGAAATTTCAGTTTTAGCTGGAATAAATGTTCTTTCATCAGCAGGCAATTCACCTAGAACAAACTTCAAGTTAACATTGTTTCCATCACGAATAACTTTTGCGTTTGCTTTTGTTTTAGGTTGGATTCTTCCAACAACATGAGGCAAATCTGAACCAAATTTAATTTCTTTGCCATTAAATTCAATTATTACGTCTCCTGCTTGAAGGCCTGCATCGTCACCAGACTCACCCTTCTCAACATCAGTAATTAATGCACCATAGGGTTTATCCATGCTCAACGCTTCGGCAAGATCATTGTCCACCTCACCAACCCTGACACCAAGATATCCTCGAGCAACACTCCCATCTTCGATAATCTGACTAGCAACTTCCATAGCAACATCTATAGGTATTGCAAAAGCTAGACCTTGATAACCTCCGCTGCGAGAATAGATTTGAGAATTAATTCCTACAACCTTTCCATCCAAATCAAATAATGGTCCTCCAGAGTTACCTGGATTGATTGCAACATCAGTCTGAATAAATGGGACATAATTTCCAATATTTTGATTTTGAATGCTTCTTCCTTTTGCACTAACAATTCCTGCGGTCACAGAAAAATCAAAGGAAAAAGGAGAGCCAATTGCAACAACCCAATCTCCAACCTTGAGTTTCTCACTGTCGCCAATAGAAACTTTCGGTAAATTTTTACCCTTAATCCTTAAAACGGCGAGGTCCGAGAGAGGATCAATTCCAACCACCTCTGCAGAAAACTCCCTTCTATCATTTAAAGAAACTGTAATTTCTTCAGCCTCATCAACAACATGAAAGTTTGTCAATAAATAGCCATCTTTAAAAATGAAGCCAGAGCCATATGATACAGCCTCTCTCGTTTCAGGCTGTTGAGGTTGAGGGAAGCCTCTACCCCGGGGGATGCCAAAAAATCTCTCAAATTCATCAAACCCTCTCATTGAGTTCTGCATTTTCACTTCTTTACGAGAGGTTATATTTACAACAGCAGGGGCAGAATTTTCAACTAGTTCCGAAATGTTGGAAGGCAACGCTGCATTAATAGAAGATGTGATACCTAGAACGAGTATAAGAGCGATCTTATTTTTAAAAAGATTCATTTTATTTCCTTTGATAAATTGATTGAATCATAGGGTCAGCTACAGATGGAGGAACATCCCCATAAGCAGTTAACAGTCTTCCATCTTGCAACGGAATCAAATAAATCCAATTATTCTTTGCTTTGAAGTATTTTACCTTTTTAATACCAAGTTGTTTATTTTCAAGATGAAAAAATAAATTATTTCTACCATTGCTAAATTGATTAGGATTATTTGGGTTGACTTCAAAGCCAACAGGGATCCAATTCTTAGATACCTTTTGAGAACTATTAGATTGCATGATGCTTATCATATGCTCCATGATGTTTTGGTCAGCATTAAATAATTGAATTTTAGCTTCTTCGCTGGATAAAGCTGTAGACAATTGCAAAGTGCTTTCTTTATCTACTTGGAAACGATCATCATCAAACTGATAAAGAGCGATTAATGTGATCATAACAGTCGCTGCAGCAGTTACTATATTAGTCATAACCGGATGTATTTTTTTATAATGATCGCTCAAAAACCTAATTTTGGAAGCCTTTTGAGTTGTATTTCTTTGAACTAATTCAGAAATGACTCCAAGTTTGTGAAAAGTGTTTTTAAGTTTCTCATCAAGGCTAATTTTTTCTAAATTTATACGTGCCTCTCTTTCATCAAGCTCGCCATCATACAAAGCAGATAGTGTTTCTAGATCTTTATCCATTTAAAATATTCTCCTGATCCATATATTCTAATATTAATTGTCTTGCTCTAAATATCCTTGATCTAACTGTGCCAATTGGGCAACGGAGCATCTCTGCTATCTCATCATACGTTTTGCCCTCCACTTCTCTTAATGTAAATGCAGTTCTAGTATCAATATCAAGATTGTTTATGAAGTTCATAATTTTTTCTTCAGACTCTTCCGCAATTAATATGCTCTCTGGCGAGTAATTTTGAGGAACATCATGCTCATCTTGGTCTAAGGGATGAGTTAACTTTGAGCTCTTTGCATAACTACTGGCAAAATCATTTTTTGCTAAATTTATTCCTATTCTATAAATCCATGTAAAAAGAGCGCTATCACCACGAAACGAATCAATTTTCTGCCAAACTCTCAAAAAAGTTTTTTGGCATAATTCTTCTGCTTGATCATGAGATTTTGTATATCCAACTAGTGAGGACATAAGCTTAGGTTGGTATTTCAAAACCATGGCCTCAAAAGCCATAGTGTTTCCAGACTGAATTTCCTTTACCAACATATCGTCTCCTTTGTTAGCAGTCATGATTTAACTCGGTTGCTTGGACAAGGATGATTTGAAATAGTTTCAACGATCTGAGAATTTTTTAATATTTTTTAAAATAAAAGATTCTTTTTCAGGACTATTCAATGACTCGTTTTTGAATATAAAATCGTACAACGGTTGATCTTCTATGTCTAAAATGCTGTTAAACATTTCAAAGTCCTCTTTAGAAAGGGACTCAAGACTATTTTCACTATACTTTCTAAATAAAAGGTCTAGCTCCCTAAGACCTCTTCTGCACTTCCATTTTGTTTTATTAATTTCTGTATTCATATGCGTAAGCTAATATAATATCTTTATTAAAAACTTATTGATCTAATTATTTGTTAAATTCTGAATTTTTAAAATATGGAGTAGCCAATCTTGATGGCATATCTGCCATTCATTTGGATGGTGATTTTGACTCTGTTGTAAAACTATTGCAAGGACAAGTTACGTCTGATTGCTTATTAGTCAGTAATTCCTTAGGTCAACCCTCCTCATTATGTGACGAGAAGGGTTTCATTTTGTGTAACTTTGACATTATTTTTAGCCATGATAAATGGCTTATTATTATTAATGAAAGCTCAAAAGATATCTTTCTAAATGAAATAACAAAGTTCTTACCATTTTATAAAGTTGCATGCGTGGTCCTTGACGCTAAGATTTATGGTATTTCTCGAAAAAAAGACGGTCATATTATGCCAAATGAATGCGTTATTCTTGAGAATGACCAATTATTACTAAGTACCATTGTAAATTTAGGTCCCAAACATAATCTTGAAAGTATTAATCAGGTTAATTGGAGTATAAATAGAAAAATTATGGGAGATCATCTTATCAATATTAAAAATCAGGGGCAGTTTAGACCCCATGAACTGGGGCAAGATAAAAATCGAGTGAGTTTCAGCAAAGGATGTTTTAAAGGTCAAGAGATTATTGCGAGGATGGAATATCTTGGAAAGGTAAAAAAAGAAACACGCTTAATAATTCATTCTGGAGAGAAGGAAATTTCTAAATTTACAGTTATTGGTGAAACGCATGAATATCAAGGAAAATATTTTTCATCCTGCCTTGGAAAGAAAGAACAGTTTTTTTGATTAAATAACTATTTTAGTTTCCAGTTAATTTCACTTAAGCCATTTTTAACAAGGATTTCATTAATTTTAGAAAAATGCTTACAACCAAAGAATCCTTTGTACGCAGAAAGTGGAGATGGATGGGGAGCAATTAAAATCTCATTATTGATATTATCAATTAGTTGAATTTTTGATTGAGCATCATTGCCCCACAAAACAAAAATCATATTTCCTCTTTCGCTCAACCTGGAGATAATCTTGTTAGTCAATATTTCCCAGCCAATTTTTTTGTGTGAGTTTGGTCTTGACTCTTCAACTGTTAAAACAGAATTAAGAAGTAGAACTTGTTGCTCAGCCCAAAATGTTAAATCTCCATGTGAAGTATTACAGATATTTAAATCATTTTTTAATTCAATAAAAATATTTTTTAAGGAAGGTGGGATCCTAACAGCTTTGTCTACAGAAAAAGATAATCCGTTTGCCTGCTCAAATTTATGGTAAGGGTCCTGGCCTAAAATTAAAACTTTTGCATTTCTAAAATCAACCAATTCTAGCGAACGAAATATGCAATAAGTTGGAGGAAAAATCCTAGGATTGTGATGGGATATCTCAAGAATTTTGTCCTGAATTTCTTCTAAGAATTCCGCGCAAAATGCTTTGCCAAGTGGCTCTAACCATGCATCAGGAAAGTGCAAATTATTCAAAAATTTTCTCTAAAAAAGTGCTTAAAATTTATCCACAAAAACTGTGGATAAAGCTTGGGATAACTTAATATTCTCATATTTTAGACTGATTTAATAAGGTTTCATTGAAATTGATCAAAAACTAATCAATTAATTATAAAATAACCTTATATCAATACTTTAGATGTATTTTACCTGTAATCAATGTAAGAATTTATTAAAATATAAA
>QOPC01000019.1 GCA_003331545.1 SAR86 cluster bacterium | reverse complement strand
CTTGAATCGTCAACACTCCAAGGTAGGTTTCCAACATAAATATTCATAAAATTCCTTCTAAATCAAAAATAAAAATGAAGTGTACAGTATTTTTCTTCATAAAACTCAATATATTAAACATTTAAAAATTCTAGGGTATCTTCTCCAAATTCAGACCACCACTCCATCCCCATCAAGTGGATGCGCTCTAGATTTACTTCCGAGATATCATCCATTCTTCTATTTACCAACCCAGTTGAAGAATTAACCCTAAGATAGTTTTGACCCATGATATCGCTAGCTATTTCATCGAATATACTTGTCTCAAGCATGATGCCTAAAATGTCATGATTAAACCAATTCAAAGCACCCCATTTAACAGAATTTTTTCCATTAATTTTTCTTCTATTAATCCCTGTTCCAATACTAAAAACCTTAATTTCGTGCTTTGGAAATAGTTTTTTAGCTTCAGAATAACCAAGAAGCGATGGATTGTTAGCAACAATTCCTCCATCAATCAACCAAGAGCCGTCATCAATTTCTTGAGTAGAATAATAAATTGGTGCAGCACTGGTTGCGCTTGCAGCGCTGACCATTTTAATGCCTGGGGATCCATAAGAACTTAATAGGCGTGGTTTTCTTTTTTCAACATCGTAAGCTAATACTGCAACAGGTTTCTTGGCTTCGCCCAAAGATTGATCAGCAAAATAATCTAATAAAACATCTGTTTTGCCGATTCCATCATATTTTGGTTTAGTTTGGAGAAAAGAAGCGGTATCCCAAAATGATTTAGACATCGTTTGAGTTAAATTTTCTTTAGACCAGAAATCCTCTAATTCAAAACAATCAATCTTTCTGCCAGCTATATTTAAGGCATTGATTCCACCAGCACTGGTACCAATGAAAAAATCAAAAATATCAAAAATTTTTTTACCAGAAGCAATTTCAAGTTGTTTGAGAAAAACAACTGCTGCAATTGCTCGAACGCCTCCCCCATCAAAAGACAAAACCACTTTTTTCTTTTTAGGAGGATAAAAGGATTCAAGAAAACGGCGCATATTCCCTTATTAACTCTGCTCAGAAAAAAGTCTATTTAATGTTTTGCTTAATCGGATTGCTCCCAGTGCAATTCTCTCCTGAACAATATCAAAGTGAGTCTCCATGTATTCATTGGTAATGGTTGTTAACTGATTATTCCTATAACCTACTGATTTTTTCATAGCAAGATTTCTGCTTTCTTGACCCCATGATTCAATTTCATGAGAGTGATAAGAATTTAAGAATTCGTTAATTTTTTTCGACACATTGATTGAGAGGAAATCTTGCCCGTGAATTGATTCCATATGTTCAATAATTTGCCCATCCCATAAACTGTGCATATTCGTCTTACGTCCATCAACAAATTCTAGTAAATGATCGTTTCCACCTCTATCCTCTGGGTAACCAACGTGCATAGGTTGATGAATATCTCCAACAAAATGGCCAATAAACCATAGTGCCTCTTGTTTTTGTCTCGCTGAAGCTGACTCATCTTTTAAAATCTCTATTTGTTCGTGGAACGAAGAAATGAGGCATCCATTCACTGGGCATTTTGCGGTATAAATATTTTGCTCGATATCAGGAAGATTGATGTAATGCCAAGATCTTGTGTCTATTCTATCTTCAGCCTTAACCCAATCAGCCCAAAGACATGATCTGCCAAAAGATCCATGAACTTTTATTAAAGGATCCACAATTTCTAGTGCTGATGGGTTCAGCAATTCATATGCTTTATCACAAACCATCATGTGGGCAGTTTCCCACCAGGCATTTGCGCTCATTGAGCAAGATAATAAACAAAAAAATATTAATCTTTTTGCATGTTGCATCGCTATCCTTCTGCCGCTATTGCACTTACTATTGCTCTAAACATAGCAACATGCTCATCTTTAGAACGATCTTTTTCTTGAGTGAATTTGTAATTTGAAGAAGTTTTTGCAACCACGACCTGATTTACCGGGTCAATAAAAATATGCTGATTGTAAACCCCTGATGCCATATATTCATCATTTGGAAAGCCAGGTATCCACCATTGATATCCGTATCCCCAAGTACTTGATGAATTCACATTTTCTCCAGGCATAAGATGCGCATCATTAATCTTATGCGAAGCATCCACCCAATGACTGGGAATAACCGTTTGACCATTCCACAAACCGCGCTTTAGATAAAGCAGGCCAAACTTAGCATAATCCCTTAAAGTTGCATTTAAACCGCCTAAAGCGACCTCCATACCAGTATCATCGACCATGTAATAAGCATCGTTTTCCATTCCAATCTTAAGCCAAATTTCATCTTTGAGATTTTCTGAAATTGATTTATTGGTTACTTCAACCAACAGCATTGCAAGCATTTGAGTATCTATACTTACATAATGATTGTAAGTACCTTGTGGTTTTTCATTTTTCAATGATCTTGCAAATTCTCTCATTGAAGTCCCGAAAGAAATAGTTCTCGCAAATCTATTAATATCAGAATCATAATCAGCATAATCTTCATTGAATCCAATGCCAGAAGACATCTGTAATAAATTCTTGATTGAAACATTTTCGTAGCCAGTATCTGCAAAATCCTTTAAATATTTAGTGATTGGATCATTGATGTTTTCTATTTGTCCTCTCTCAACAGCTATTCCAATTAAAGCAGATAAAAAAGATTTTGCGACAGACCATGAGATGTGCTTTGAGCTTTGATCGTTATCATGCCAGTAATTTTCATACAAAATAGTGTCATTTTTTAAGATTAATAAGCCATCAGTTTCGTAATATTCGAGAGCGTCCATCAGGTTTTGATTGCTATCTTCAAAAACGTATGTTTCAGGAAGATCAAATTCTTTAGATTTAAATTTAAAAGGATTATCTGATGCTGGAATAATTGAACCACTTTGAAAAATTTTATCCATATTTACAAAGTTAAATGCAATTTTATCTTGATCATATAGATGAATCATTTTATAAACTCTCAAAAACTTTGGGCCATACAGCAAAGCAACGACAAGACAAATGAAAACAAGTGAAATTAATATTTTATTTAACATTTTGCCTATTGAAACATTGCCTGGTCAAAAGCTTGAAGATAATCAGCTGAAATATCTTCCAATTGTCTTTTGTAACCTTTATGAGTAAATATATAAAAATCTTGATTTTGAATTCCAGAAAAAATAGCTTGCGCTGCTTCTAAGGGCGATATGGGATAAGTATTTTGAGCATCTTCAGCTGCAACCTCTAAAAGAGCTTTAGGATCTGCATCTTGCTTGACTTGGTCAACTGCTTTCTTGGAGGGCTTATCAAATGTACTATTTACAATGTTGGTAGTCACCTCGCCTGGGCACACTATGCTCACATCAATATTTGAACCAGCTAATTCTGCTCTAAGAGATGTCATTAAACCCCTGATGCCAAACTTAGAGGCTGAATAAAGTCCAAGCATAGGATAAGCGATAAATCCTGAGGTAGAGCATGTTGCTATAATGTGTGCATCTTCTCCAGAGGATTGCATCCTAGGAAGGAAAGAATGAACTCCATTAAAACAGCCACCTAAATTAATATTAATTAACCAATCATACATTTCTCTGGTGACTTGATTCATTGGAGCAGGTCCTAAAACACCAGCATTATTAAATAAAAGGTGGCAATTTTGAAAGGTCTCATAAGTTTGACTGGCAAGATTTTCTACTTCGTTAAGTTTGCTAACGTCCGTCACTCTGGCTATTGCTTCAATGCCTTTGCTCTTAACTATCTCAAGAGTCTCATTCAGACCAGTTTCATCTACATCAGCAAGCACTAGGTGCATTTGATGATCTGCAGCAGTTTCAGCTATACCGCGTCCAATGCCACTTCCTGCGCCTGTAATTACAGCAACTTTATTTTCAAAATTTTTCATTATTCTCCTTCTCCAAAGTACATCCTCAAAGAGTATATGAACTTATGGAGAATTAAAAATATTTAACTAAAAAATATGCCCAGGGCAACACAGCCATCCAAAGCAGTAGAGCTAAGATAAGTGGTTTACTGCTTATGGATGTCAACTGATCTGAGTCAAATTGGCTGCCAATGCAAAACAATCCAAACATTAGAAAACTTTGGCTAATTATCTGCAAAACACTCAAAGTAATCTCATCAAAATTAAAAAAAGTATTTACCAAGATAGCTAATATAAAAAATATAATAAATCTTGGAAATTGAGCTGCTTGAAGATTCTTATTGAATACCCAATTTGTTAATAAAATTAAGGGGATCAACCATATTGTTCTGCCCAATTTCAATGTCGCAGCAACTTGGGCAGATTCATTGCTGTAAATTGAAGCAGCTCCTATAACTGAACTTGTATCGTGTATTGCCAAAGCTGACCAAGCGCCAAATTCAAAATCACTCATCTCAAGATAATTACCTGCAATTGGGAATAGAATAATCGCAATTGCATTTAACAAAAAAACAATTGTTAGGGCTATGAGTAACTCTTGAGGCTTAGCTTTAATAATTGGGGCTATGGCTGCCATGGCAGTACCTCCGCAGATGGCTGCACCCGATGAAATTAAAAAGGCCAAACGATTTTCAATTTTAAGAATTTTGCCAATTATTAATCCTGCAAAAAAAGAAAGAATTACAAATAATGAAATCCAAGGTAAATATACTGAACTTACATTAACTGCATATGGCAAGCTAATTGTTGCCCCTAAAATCACTATCCCTATCTGCAAGGGGATGGTTCCGAGGCGTCTAGAAAGAAATATAGATGAGGGTTTGAAAAAAAAAGTAAAAGCTATTCCTAAAAAAATAGATAGTGCTGCGTTGCCAGCAAGGATTGCCATTAAGACAATTAATGCAAATATGAAATTAATCAATGTAATTTAATGCGCCTTATATTTTTGTAAACTCACTTCTAACAATATTAAGGGGTATTTGATAAAAGAAACAACTTTTATGAATTAATATTGTTTCTACCTAATAATCTTTTTTCTTAGTCGAATGCTTTCTGGAGTTATCTCAACCAACTCATCGTCTTCAATAAACTCTAATGCCTGCTCTAAGGTGTGTTGAATGTGAGGCGTTAAGATGAGGTTCTCATCCGTTCCAGCTGCTCTAATATTTGTTAGTTGCTTGGCCTTGGTCGGATTCACTGGTAAATCATTGTCTCTAGAATGCAAGCCAACTATTTGGCCCTTGTAAACCTCTAAACCATGGCCCACAAACATTCGACCTCGACTTTGAAGATTAAATAATGCGTATGCCAATGTTTTACCATCAATCATCGATACCATGACTCCATTTTGCCTGGTTGCAATTTCGCCTTTTTTTGCAAGCCCGTAATGATCAAAAATACTTGTTAAAATGCCAGTGCCACTGGTAAGAGTCAGGAATTGAGAACGAAATCCTATTAGCCCTCTCGAGGGAGCCATAAACTCGAGCCTCATTCTCCCATTTTCAGTTATAACCAAAGACTGCAAATCTGCTTTTCTGTTTCCCATTTCCTCCATTATTGGGCCTTGATGCTCTTCCTGAATATCAATTACAACTACTTCGTAAGGCTCATGAATCTCATCTCTAACTTCCTTTTGAATAACCTGAGGTTTTGAGACAGCCAGTTCATAATTTTCTCTTCGCATGGTTTCAATCAATACAGATAAATGGAGTTCTCCGCGACCAGAGACCTTGAATTGATCTGGACTCTCCCCCTCTTCAACCCTTAATGCAACGTTGTGAATTAACTCTTGTTCTAATCGATCTTTGATATTCCTTGAGGTGACGTATTTCCCTTCTTTGCCACAAAAAGGTGAATCATTGACTTGGAATACCATGCTAACAGTTGGCTCATCAACTGATAGCGGCGGCAAGGGATTTATATGATCAACATCACATAATGTATCTGAAATATTTAGTGCTTCTATTCCAGTAATGCAAACTATATCTCCTGCCATGGCTTTATCAGTCTCCACCCTTTCTAGCCCATGATGGCCGAGAACCTGAAGCACTTTGGCTTTGCGTTCTTCTCCTGCTTTGTTAACCACAACAACCCGATCATTGGGTTTGATGCTGCCCCCAGTAATCCTGCCTATGCCAATTACTCCCACATAGCTATTACTATCCAAGGCTGATATTTGCATTCTTAGAGGCGCTTCTTGATCAACATCTGGTGCCGTTACTTTGTCAACAATCATGTCCAGTAAGGGAGTCATATCATTAGCCAACTCATCTGGTTCATGGCCTGCCAAGCCATTAATTGCAGAGGCATAGATAACATCAAAATCTAGCTGCTCATCAGTTGCACCCAAGTTATCAAATAATTCAAATACTTGATCAAGTGCCCAATGTGGTCTTGCTTCAGGTCTATCAACTTTGTTGATAACTAAAATGGGATTCAATCCTTTTTCAAAGGCTTTTTGTGTCACAAATCTTGTTTGTGGCATTGGTCCATCCACCGCATCAACTAAAAGCAATACTGAATCAACCATGGACAGCACCCTTTCTACCTCCCCACCAAAATCGGCATGACCGGGAGTGTCAACAATATTAATCCTATGATCTTTCCAGTTTATTGCAGTATTCTTGGCGAGAATTGTTATCCCTCTTTCACGCTCTTGATCATTTGAATCCATGATCCTTTCAGTTGTCATGTTCTTGCGATCTAATGTGCCTGATTGCTGTAATAGCTTATCAACCAAAGTAGTCTTGCCATGATCGACGTGAGCAATGATTGCAATGTTTCTAAGTTTGTCTTTGTTCATGATGGGCGTTAATTGAGGGGGATTATACGAGAATATACAAAAAGAAATACCCCAGTAAACAAGATAAATTGAATATATATTTAAAGCTGCATTGACCCTGAGTAACTAAGTCTATAACCTGCAGTCATCAGATTCACTTCAAATATTCTGATATTAGAAAAAATGTCATTTAAAGAACTCGGATTATCCGATCCAATCTTAAGATCTCTAAGAGACTTAAATCACTCTGAACCATCAGAAATTCAAAAACAGGCAATTCCTATAGTGCTTGCAGGCAAAAATCTAATGGCAGCTGCGCAAACAGGAACAGGCAAAACTGGAAGTTTTGTTATGCCCATTATTGAATTATTGCAGGAAGAGCCAAAACCATACAATAAGCATGTTCACGCATTGGTGCTTACCCCAACCAGAGAACTCGCAGCTCAGGTTAGGGAGAGTGTATACACTTATGGAAAATTCACTTCAACAACTTCTGCAGCTATCTTTGGTGGAGCAAAAATTTTTCCACAAAAATCAAAGTTAAAAAAAGGTTTGGATGTTTTAGTAGCAACTCCAGGAAGATTGCTTGATTTACATAATCAAAAATCAGTAAAGCTTAACAGAGTCAAAATACTGGTCTTAGATGAAGCCGATCATATGCTTGATATGGGTTTTATTCATGACATTAAAAAAATCATTGCATTAACGCCTCCTGATAGACAAAACCTTCTTTTTTCTGCAACTTTTTCCACGGAAATTAAAAAACTAGCTCAAACTCTTGGCTCCGACCTTGTTGAAATTGCTGCTCAATCTCCTAATACAACTGTTAGTGCAATCAAGCAGGTTGTCTACCACGTCGATAAAGGTCAAAAATCGAACCTATTAAGTCACCTAATGCACGCTGAACAATGGCACCAAGCTTTAGTCTTTTCAAGAACCAAGCATGGCTGCGAGAAAATTGCTAAACAATTAAACGCTGCTGATATTCAGACCACGACTATTCACGGTGATAAAACTCAAGGAGCAAGAATGAAAGCTTTGCGGGAGTTTAAAGAAAAAGATGTCAGAGTTTTGGTTGCCACCGATGTTGCAGCTAGGGGAATTGATATTAGCAATCTCCCATATGTTGTCAACTTCGATATGCCCACCTATCCCAATGACTATATTCATAGAATTGGGCGAACCGGAAGAGCCGGTAAAGAGGGAACCGCCGTTTCATTTATGAGCATCGATGAGAAGAAATTTTTAAGGGGCATAGAAGATTTGCTTAAATCTAAGATTGAACAAAAAACTGAAGAAGGTTTTAAACCAACAGCAAAACCATCTAATGAATCTAAAACAAGAAATTTTAAAGGTAAAAAATCTAGCTTTAGCAAAGGCAAGCCAGGTAAAAAAATCAAAGTAAAATTTAGCAAAACTTCTAATGAGATGAAGTCAAAGAAATCAAAAAATAAAAAGAAAGGATCTAAAGCTAAAACTCGTTGGAAAAAGTCGGGGAAAACTTAATCAAAAATTTTATTCATCATTTTCATCAAGGATATTTTTTTCAACTTCTTGAACTTGCTCGTCTACACAATCAAAATAGCTTTCTTTTTCACTTCCAAACTGCTCATTTACAACAACTCCCCCACTTTTTTTTGCTCTTCCTACGGGTGCTCCAGAGTAAGACATTCCTAAGCAAGTAGTCATTGCACTGCCCATGTATCCCTCAACTCCAAGATGACCATATGGATTCTTAGCTTTTTCAAAAGGACTTAATTCTTTTACCTGACAGCCAGTAATTAATATTTGTATGAAAATAATTCCAATTACAAAAATAGAGCTAGAACGAGTATTCATTTTTATCTATAGCTTATTTTGATCATATGATTTATGTCGCCCGACCGTAAATTCTCTTTTGGCTAAATGTTTTGTTGATCTTCCTTGGACTCTTTTGCGCCAAAGTTTATAAGAAGATGCCTTTAAGTTTGTTTTCATTAAATCCTTAACCGACTGTTCGTTTAATCCAAACTGATGCTCAATAGCATCAAAAGGTGTCCTGTCTTCCCATGCCATCTCTATAACTCGAGAAATATCAAATTGATTCATTGCAAAAGTATATTTGAATTTTATTGCAAAAAAAACCAATAAAAATATTGGTAAAAGTAAAATGGCAACACTATTATATGTATAATTTTTAACTATTTAATTTATTGGAGAAACAATGAAATTTATTTTAAGCCTTGGTGCATTGGTGCTTACATTGAATATTAGTGCGCTTGAGAAAATACATAATGCTTTGGCAATAACCACAGACAAACCTTTTAGTACATTGGGTCAAATAAAAGCTATGTTTGATGGGCCTTTAGGCAAATATATGGGTAAACGTGTTTATGTATACCAAAATTTAATTGATGGTAACGACCCTTCCACACATTTAATCATTAACGAATATGAAAACTATGATGCATATCAAAAAGCAATAGATGCAACAAGCGGGGCAGATCCCCAAGCTGGCTTCTCATGGTATGTAACTTTAAATGAGCTTTCTTTTAAACCTGTCGCTAATGGACAAGATTTCATACTAGCAACAAACAACGAGGAAAACTGGGAAAAGAATTCTTATTTTATGGCAATTGGCATAAATGTTACTAATCCTAGTAAATATGCTGAAGCTTGGATTAAAATGACCAAAGAAACTAGCAGCCTTATCCCTAATGGATCATCTTGGCTATCTCAATCCTATGCGGGAGCATCTCCAGTAACGCACAACGTATTAGTTGGAGCTAATTCTTATACTGAGTTAATGGAAGGAATGGATAAAATTTATGCATCAGATGCTTTTGCAAGGTTTATTGAAGAGGCTCGACCTTATGGAAAAGTCATAAGCAGAGTCTCCTCAAAAAGAATTGCAACATTTAAAAAGTAATTTAAAAATTTCTATGAATTAACTTTGTGCCAATCAAAGAATTTTGTAGCAATTACAAAGCTAATTAGCATCCAGATTAAAATTCCAAGGAAATTGAAATTTAGTCCCGCTAAATTAGCTCCGTCGTTTGCAATACTTCTTGTAGCGGAAGCTATTACACTTAAGGGCAATGCATGAGCCAAGGGTTGCATTATATCGGGCAAAGATGAGATGGGGAAAAAAATCCCAGATAATATTAATTGGGGGAATGTAAAAAGAAGCGCGATAGGCTGAATCGCTTCTTGTGTTTTAGCAAGACTGCCAAGAAAAAATCCAATACATAAAAAGATAAAGGCACCCAAGACTATTACGCTAAATAAAGATAGTAAGCCTCCCATAATATTTATTTTAAGGAGCCCAATTGCCAAACCTAGAATTACTGAAAGCTGAATCAGAACAATAAACATTCTTGCTAATACAATTGAAATAATAAAATCTTTCGGCTGAATGGGGGTGACAAATAATCTTTTTAGAATTCCCCTTCTTCTGTACTCAACAATATTATAGCCACTGCCAGCAATGCATAAGTTCATTAGCATATACGCCAAAATTCCTGGAAGAAGAAAATCTATGTATCTATGAGGTCTAGATTTTATATCCTTAAGTTCCAGCTTAAACATTGGTTCGTTGCCTCTAATCTCTCTTTCAATGGATAACAACGTAGATTCAATTGAATCCTTAATGGAGTCAACCTGACGAACCTGAGAAGCATCTAACAATAACTGCAGCTTTCCTGTGTTTGAGTCGTTAAAAAATTTAGGAATAATGATTAAAGCAATAATATCGCCAGCAATAAGGCTCTCCTTTAGAGCATCTTCAGCTCCTTCCTGAACAAAAAAAATTTCTTTTTGCTTTAACGATTCTGAAAATTGGACAGAGAGTTCATTTTGGGATTGATTGACTAAACCAATATTTGTTCGATTGGGCTCTCCATCAGAAAATAAAAATATTCCCATGAAAATTATAGGAAAAAGAATGCTAAATACCAACGACTGCCTATCTCTGTAATAGATTTTAATAAAGACACTTGCCAGATATAACTGAGATTTAGTAAATACTGTCATTACTCTCTCAAGCCAAGACCAGTTAAATTTAAAAATACATCTTCAAGATTGCCCTGCAATCGTCTCTCAGGTATTTCAGCCGCATGGTCTGCAATGAGCTGCTGTGGAGTATCTTGAGCAATAATAGAGCCTTGGTCCATTATTGCTATGCGATCACATAAAAACTCAGCTTCCTCCATGTTGTGCGTGGTTATAACAATTGTCATTCCATTTTCATTTAATGTCTTAGCAAGTTGCCAAAGATTTCTTTTTGCCTGGGGATCTAATCCTGTGGTGGGTTCATCAAGAAAAAGTATCTTGGGGTTATGAACCAAAGCACAAGCTATTGAAAATCGTTGTCTTTGACCTCCGGATAATTCATCAGGCAATGCAGAAATTTTATTTTCTAATTGAACATTACTTAAAATTTCTTCTGGTTTGATAGAAGTTGAGTATAGGGCAGCAAATAAATTAAGAAGATCTGATAAATTTAAACGGTCAAAATACTCATTTGATTGCAATTGAACACCAATAATCTTTTTTAGCTCGTAAGGGTTAACTTTCACATCGATGCCATCAATCTCAATAGAGCCTTCATCGAAATTATTTAAGCCCTCTAGCATCTCAAGTGTAGTGGTTTTGCCAGCACCATTTGGTCCGAGCAAGCCAAATATCTCACCCTCCTCAATATTTAAATTAACATCCTTCACAGCAAAAAAAGTTTCTCCAGATTTCTCTGGATTAGGATATTTTTTTATTAAGTTTTTTGCGCTGATTATAGGCATGAGTATTGGACTGGGATTAATCGATTAATTAATAAGAGAAATATCTTCTTGAATTAATAACTTATTATCAAGGGTTTCTATTAATGGTTTAAGATTTTTTGCATAGGGTTTCCATCGACCCATGCCCTTCTTATTAATCGGCTGTCTAACTTGCTCAGAACTAGCCGTTCTCACTAATCTATCTGTTTCATGGAATGAAATACAACCTTCTTCAAAAGGTAAATCTAGGAAGTTAAGCAGCCTATTGACTTGGCCTTCAAGGTCTTCGATAACATCTTCGTTATTAACTCTTAAAATTTTACCTGGCAAAACCTTATCCCAATGATCCATCAAATTTACATAGCTGTTGTAATAACTTGCTGTTTCTTTGAGGCCATAAGAAAATTCCTGGCCTTGAGCAAAAAGCTGCTTAAACATACTAAAACAACAATCCAAGGGGTAACGCCGAGCATCAATAATCTTTGCGTTAGGCATTATCAAGTGGATTAACCCAATGTGTCTAAAGTTGTTGGGCATTTTATCTGTAAACATTGGAGCATTTTTTCTATGCATTCTTGTTTCATCAATGAATTTTTTTCCTAGCTCATCTCTTTGCATTGATGTTAGTGACTTCATGCTTTTGGGATAGTTGCCTAACTTGCCATAAATATCATCACCTCGAAGGCTTTGGGCAATCGAGAGAATATTCGGCAGCTCAAGGGTGCCGTCGATCATGGAGTGAGAAGCTAAGATTTGCTCAATCAAAGTCGAGCCAGCTCTAGGTAGGCCCAATATAAATATAGGATCTTTTGTCATATGTCCTCCAATTCCAAGATCACTAAAGAAATCTTCATCACATACATCAATTTGAGCCTGAAGCTCAGCATCCATTCGCTCAATAGAATATTTACTTTGATCATTTTTTATTTTGTTGCCTTTTTCAAGATGAGAAAAAGCTTCATCAAATTCACCTATTGATTCACAAGCTTGAGCAAGAGCAAAATGAAAATATGACTTATCTCTTAATGATAAATCTATTCTTTTAACTTGTTCTCTCATTCCATTTAACTCCTCAGAAGAAAAAGAGTATGTTTTTAAATTTGCAAGTGAAAAGAATGCCTCTCCATGATCTGATTTGATTTTGTATGCTGACTGATAACTCTTTATTGCTTGATCAGTTTGACCAAGAGTTTTTTGAGCATGGCCTTTTGAGGTAAATGAACTAAAGTTATATGGATTCTTTTGAAGAATATTATCTAATAATTTTATTGCCCCCTCATGGTCTCCATTTTGCATAATCTCACTTGCCTTTTGGGCTTGATAAATGTGGTTATCAGGATATTGTTCACATAAAATATTGACTTGCTCTAAAGTTTTGGCGAACTTTTGTTTTTTTCTAAGAATCTGAGCATATTTCATCCTTAAATCACCATCATTTGGTTTAAACTCAACTGCTTTTTCAAGTAAGAGTTCTGCATCATCAAAATAACCAAGCCGATTAGCAATTTCAGACAAAAGTGACATAGCATATGTATGTGTAGGATTATTTTTTAAAAATGCTCTACATTGAGTCTCAGCAACGCCTAATCTTCCCTCATTCATAATTTGATCTATGTACAATAAAGTTGATGGTAAGGATTTTAATTTTTCAATTTGTTCTTTAGCATGATCAGAGGCAGGTTGATTTTTATTTTCTGTAAAATATTTATAAAGTTGGTTCCATGATGCTAGAAGAGCGGGATTAAGCTCGCAAGCTTGTCGGTAATGTATAACTGCTTTTTCCATATTTCCCATGTCACGATAAATATGACCTAATTCTTGGTATGCGCGACCCATATCAGGAGCAATTCCCATTAATTGTTCAATAAATTTTTTTGATTCATCAAAATTTTTTAAATATCTTGATGAGACACTCGCAAGGTATAAAGCATCAATGTTATCTGAATGATCCTTAAGAATTATTTCTGATAGTTTAATTGCATCTTCAAACCTATTTTCTTTAACAGCTTGAGTTGCTTCACTTAAATCAACTGAAAGAGTTGCCTCATTAGAATTAAATGTTTTTACTTCTTTCATGTTTTGATCATAATGTTAGTTTCTATTTTCGCATAAAATAAAAAGGGAGCATAAGCTCCCTTTTTATTTTTTTATAATAATTAAAAGTTTCTTTTAAATCTTAAACCTAATGTAGTTGGTCTAATTACTGAAACTCGCATTCTATCAAAAACATAGTTATTGCTAATCTCAGCTCTTTCATCAGTAATGTTGTCAATGTAAAGTTCTGCCAACCACATATCACTACTGATACCAGCTCTTAAGTTCAAATAGCTATAACTATCTTGTTGTGCTTTGTTAGGTTCAATAATATCAGAATAACTTTTATCTGAAAAAATCAGCTGAGCTTGCCAATGACCCATATTTCCTGAAGACAAGCCCCACTCTTTTCTAAGCGCAACATTCCCTTGCATTCCAGGTGCAAAAGCTAACTCTTTTCCAACTTTAACATCCGTAGAAGATGTGAGAGTTTTAGTAATTTCACTGTCTAACAATGAAAAGGCCCCTGATACCATTAAACCATCAACATCTGGATAAAAGACGAAGTCTCCTTCTAGACCTGTAATTTCAGCATCTGCAGCGTTGTCTGAAAAGAACAAATTAGCAATACTTGGATCAAATATTGATGTTTGTAGTCCTGAGATATCAACTCTAAATAAGCTTCCATTGAACCTTAATTGCCCATCATTTGATACAGACTTCCAACCAAACTCATAGTTTGTTACTTCATCTGATTCAGTGGTCGCAGGAACAATATAACTGCCATCTGTAGATGGGTATCCTGCAGGACGATTTAATAAACCAGGCCTAAAGCCTTCTGACCATGTTAAATAATACATAAGGTCTTCTGATGGGTTCCAGGAGTAGGTTACTTTTCCAATAACTCCATCAGTCTCCGCCTTATCTGGATAATCCATCGCATCTAGAGTTGGATTACCTGAGTTTCCTCCAGGCCCATTAAATTGAACTGATAAATTAGTTCCAAATCCTTGTTGATCTCTATGTGCTGCCCCGGCGGGTATAAAACCAGTTCTAAATGATGAATTGGCACTTCCCTCAAGATCAACTTCAATATCATACCAACGGGCTCCAACAGTAAGCTCAGATGTATCTGAAACATCTATACTTAACTCACCAAATATACCTTGTTGTTTATCAGTTCTTTTAATGTCATTAATAAACATTACTGGAGGTGAATATGGGCCTCTACCAGAATGCCAGCCTGCACCTGCATGCTCTCTTGTCTTACCCTGAAGGGGAATGCCTGTTACTGAAATGTCAGTAAGGGCATAATTTAACCCAAATCCAATATCACTTACGGCCGAACCTGGGTAAGTGAACATATTATGCTCTAAAAGTTCTAGATCACTCATGAAGACTCCTGCTGTTAAGCTCATTGTGTCACTAAGAGGAGCATTAACTCTCAATTCATGAGTTTGGACTGTTGTATCAGTCTCTGAATCAACATATAAATCTGGAGCACCACAGTCACCAGTTGGAACATTACCAGGGGCAAAAGCAGTGTATGTTACATAGTAATCACATATGTAATATGGCAAATAACCACCAACAAAAAGATAATCTGTGTAATCGACACGTTGATCTGACTGTCTGTCTGTATATGCACCTGCGTAAACGACTTCAAGGTCGCCAATGGAGCCTTCAAGAGTTAAACTTACATTGTCAAATTCATCTTCAAGATGATCATCGTGGTATCTTTGAATTTCAAGATCACCTAGTTTTGGATCTGTAAAAAAGACACCATCAGATTCAATTGTTTGGTTTGAAACGCTTATTAATGCATCCCAATTGTCATTTAGCTCAGCCTTAATGCTAGCCCTAAAACCTTCATAAGTTGAAGTATTTACATCTTCTTCTACAAGCGCATTAGCACTAGGCATTATAACATTTGTTAGATCCGCATTAGCTCTCCAACCGTCTCTTATAGCGCCAACTGGATAACCATTTGATCTCATAGTACCAGCAGGTCTCCATGCACCTGACATACTTACATCAACAGATCCTGCAACTTGATCAATGTAACCACCTCTTCTATCTCTGTATGCAACAAATCTTAAAGCAGAGGTATCACTAAGTGGAATGTTAGACATGTATTCAACTTTTGAACCCAGATCACCTTCTGGCATGTATCTAGTCTCAACCTCTAAACTACTTGCTGATTCTCCAATAACTGGTTTATTAGTAATCATTCTAACAACACCGGCTTGAGAGCTAGCACCGAATAAGGTCCCTTGGGGTCCTGATAAAACCTCGATACGTGATACATCAGCAGCGTAAACATCAAGATTTCTTCCTGGTTGAGCTAATGGCTGCTCATCAAGATAAAATGAAACATTTGGTGCTAAGCCACCGACACCAGCAGTAGTCAAATTAGGTGTGGTAGATGCAAGACCTCTGATATAAATTGTGCTTGTTCCAGGACCAGAGCCACCGGCTGTAACACCAGGTAATTGTAGTAAATAATCTTCGAAAACATTAATTCCTTTTTCTTCTAGATTTTGCTCCCCTAATGTAGCAACTGAAAGAGGGACCTCTTGAAGACTTTCACTTTTCTTTCTTGAAGTAACAACCACCTCTTCGATGGTAGCTTGCGATTGAGCAGAAATATAACCGCTGTATGCAGAAGCATTTATGATTGCCAAAGCAGATATAGCCGAAACAATTTTGCCACCAATATTCTCAAAGCTTTTGCTTTTTAAAGCCTTGATTGTCATTTTTTTAATAGTATTTAGCATGATTCCCCCCAAAGGATCAATTTATTTAAAGTTGTATTTCAGAAAAGAAGGCGCACAAATTGCACTTCTGTATTGAATTTTGCTTAAGTTAAGACTTAAGTTGTTTAAAGACATGTTTAAACCATAACAAATGAAAATTGAAATTATAAGTAAATATGAAAAAAACACCCTTTATTTTAGAAAAAGGGTATTTTAATGCCTTATTAAGTAGACTTTACCCATTATGTTCACGAATATTGCTCCGAGACGCTTTGTTTTCTCAATAATACTAATTTCTGCATTTATAGGGATTACGCTATTTAACCTTAGCGAGGCCGATAAATTATTTGCTGCAATTCAACAGCAACTCTCCGATGGTCTTGGTTGGCTAATCATTTTGCTTGCGAATGGTTTTTTAGTTTTTGTCATCTATCTTGCTTTTAGTAAACATAAAAACCTCACCTTAGGTGGGCCAGACGCAAAGCCAGAGTTTTCAAATGTGAATTGGATAGCCATGCTATTTAGTGCTGGCTTGGGAGTTGGCTTATTGTTTTATGGAGTTGCTGAACCTGTTTTGCACTTTAGCTCCGATTCAATCCATGAAAATGCTGCCTCTTTTTCAGATAAAGCTAATCTTGCTATGAATCTGTCTTATCTTCATTGGGGGTTTCATGGCTGGGCAATTTATGGGGTGGTTGGATTGTGTTTTGCATATTTTACTTACAATAGAAATTTGCCCTTTAGAGTGAGTTCTTTTTTCTCTGGCCGATTGACGCAAAATATTTGGGGGAGAGTTTCATTGGATGTGATTGCTATTATTGCAACAATATTTGGCATAGCCACTTCACTAGGTCTAGGAGCAAATCAAATTAACTCAGGTCTTGGGTATATGGAAGTTTTAGAAGAAAGCTTTATAAGTACGGTTGGAATTGTCATTGTCATTACCTTAATGGGTTTAGTGAGTGTTGTTTTGGGTTTGAAAGTTGGCATCAAGAGATTATCCCAGCTCAACATAATTTTATGTGCCATTTTGTTATCAATAATTTTCTTAGGTGGTCCAACTAGCTACATATTGGATGGCTTGGTTCAAAACATAGGCTCTTATTTACAAAATTTATTAAGCCTTTCAACAAATACTCAAGGGTATCTGGATTCATCCTGGCAAAATGGATGGACTCTCTATTACTACTCTTGGTGGTTTGCATGGTCTCCTTTTGTAGGATTGTTTATTGCAAGAATATCTTATGGCAGAACAATTCAAGAATTTTTAATAGGTGCTGTACTTGTTCCCTCATCAATTGTTTTTCTTTGGATGGGAGTCTTTGGAAATGCAGCTCTATATCAAGAGTTCATCGAGCCAAATTCCCTGGCTACTGCAATCAACAATGATATAGCTGTTTCACTTTTTGTTTTCTTGGAACAGTTTCCATTCTCACAATTCCTTATGGGGCTAGCAATTGTCATAATCCTAACTTTTTTTGTTACCTCTTCTGATTCAGGGGCATTGGTAACTTCGATGCTAACAGCGGCTAAAAAAGAAAATACCAAAGATGAGCCACCGATGATTTTAAGAATTATCTGGGCAATATCCTTGGGTGTAATAGCCATTGTGCTTTTAGCGGGCGGAGGCATTGGAGCTCTTCAGACTTCAGTAATTGTTACCGGGGTTCCCTTTGCAATCTTGGTAACTTTTGCCGCAAGAAGCCTGCTTAAAAACCTAAATCAATAACAATATAGCCTTTTAAAGATTTGGCACGAGAATTGCTATGTATGTAGTAATTATTGGAGTCAAAATGATTGAATATTTAAGTAGAGTTATTGATTTTTGCAACAGTTATCCTTCTTGGTCTGTAGCCT
>QOPC01000002.1 GCA_003331545.1 SAR86 cluster bacterium | reverse complement strand
AAGAAGTTGAGTCTGAATATATTCGCTTCAAAGGTGAGGAGCTGCTGGATGAATATTTAGAAGATTTAAGGAATTGGTATGACGTTGTTAAGGCAAATGAAATATAAAAAGATATTCTTTTTACTCTTGCTACAGTTTGTCTGTTCGCTTGAAGCTCACAATCGAAGTGAATCTTATTCAAAGTTTCAATTTCTCCCTGAGGAGGTCGGTGTAAATGTAAAAGTCACTGGCACAATCAAACAGAGTATTTTTGAAGGCCTTAAACCTGACACACTTTTTGACTCTTATGGTCAATTTATTAATTATTTGGGAAACTCAATTGACATAGGAGAGGGCTGCAAGCTCAATCAAGCTGTTGAATTTAATCAGAATAATGCTGCAGGAGTTTTAAAATTTTTTTGGGATTTTGATTGTGATGCATTGCCATCAGCTGTATCAATTTCACTGTTTCAAAATTTAGGGATTAACCATACGCACATTGCAAGAGGTTCTATAGATGGTCAAACTATTCCTGAATTTATGTTTGCAAGTCAATCTGATGTTTGGTTAATAAATGCTCTCCCTAACGCAGAAAATAATCAAAGCTCATATGTAAGCTATTTATTGTCTGGAATAGAGCATATTCTTGGTGGCTGGGATCACCTATTTTTTTTGCTGGGTTTATTACTCCTATTTCAGGGTAGATTTTTAATTATCGCCATCACGGGATTTACTCTTGGGCATAGTCTAACACTTGGATTTGGTGCCATGAATGTCTTAAGAGTTCATGCAGAGATGGTTGAAATTTTAATTGGATTTTCGATACTGCTTTTAGCAATAGAAAAATTTTTTAAGCATCACTATGAATTAGACAGCCTAGTCAAAAATTTTGCCTTTGCGATTCTAGCTCTTATACCTTTGGTAATTTTTGGTACTTTAGATATCTTGACAATTATTGGATTGGCTTTATTTTTGACACTATATCTAAGCTTGACTCTTCATTACTCATCTCAATGGGTTTCCCTATTAATCACTATATTTTTTGGTTTAATACATGGACTTGGTTTTGCATCTTCAATTTCTGAAGTCGGGCTTCCGCAAGATAAGTTATTGCCCATTATTTTAAGCTTTAATCTTGGGGTTGAGATTGGCCAACTGGTTGTTGCTTTCGGTATTCTGAGTTTTTTGATGCTGGCAAGACATTATCTTTCTAATTCGCATTTTAATTCTATTCACAATATTGCTGGTACTGTAGTATTCTCTATGGGAACTTTTTGGTTTGTTACTAGGGCCGTAGGAATATGAAATTTGCAATACCACTATCAATGCTTCCAATGGATGAAATTAAGCCACTAGGGATTGCAGCAGATGAGATTGGTTATGATTTTCTTGCTGTTTCAGATCATTTGATTCATCCAGAAAATTTTTCTGTGCCGTATCCATATACAGATGATGGAAGTGTTAGATGGGAGCAGGGAACTGATTGGCCAGATCCTATAAATTCTTTATCCTTTTTAGCCGGAGCAACCTCCAATATTAGATTTTATACCAGTGTTTATGTTCTCCCAGCAAGGAATCCGCTCAGAGTTGCAAAAGAGGTTTCTACTTTAGATGCAGTATCCAACGGCAGATTTGATTTAGGGATTGGCATGGGATGGATGCCTGAAGAATTTGAAGCGGGGGGTCAAGAGTTTAGAAGACGAGGTGCCAGAGCAGATGAAATGCTAGAGATTATGAAATCACTTTGGTCAGGTCAGATGGTAGATTTTAATGGGCAATTTTTTAGTTTCAAAAAATTAGAAATGTTGCCCGCCCCGAAAAAAAATATTCCGATTTATGTTGGTGGCTTTTCTGAGCCAGCGCTTAAGAGGGCAGCAAAACATGATGGCTGGATATCTGATATGCATAGCCTAAGTGAATTAGCAGCTTTAATGGATAGGCTTAATCAAATAAGAGAAGATTTTCCTAATAAAAAAAATTATGAATACATATGTTTTAGTTGTTGGGATGCATTCAGCCTCGATGGTTTTGGCAAAATGAAAGATCTAGGTGTTACCACTATGACCACTTATCCCTGGATGCTTTATGGAACAATGAATGATGCGCCTCTCAAGGACAAAATCAATGGAATGGAAAAATTCTTCAATGAAATTGTTTGCGAAATTAAGAAATAAGCAATTAAAGGCATCAAACATTTCAATATTCTCAGGTTAACATAGCAGTATTATGAAAATTGCTAGGCTTGTAAAAATTTCAGATTTAAAAAATGTTGAACATTTAGTCAAATATTCTGGAAAGGGCATGACGACTATGCCCAAAACAACAAAAGAAATAAAAGAAAGGATTAAATGGTCAGAAAGATCCCGTAATAAAAAAACAAAAAAACCTAATCAAGATAGTTATTTATTTGTGCTAGAAGATAATGGTCGCATAGTTGGACTTTCTGCAATCTATACTTCTGTGTCTCAAAAAAAACCCTCAATTTTTTTCAAAAAATCTCTTTCAAAGCTTCAATCAAAATCATTAAAATTTACTAAAGATCTTGAAGTTCTCTTACTTCATTTGCGTAAGAAACCTTATTCCGAATTAGGGACTTTATTTATTAAACCAGCTTATAGGGGGAAAGGCAGTGGCTCACTGCTTTCATTCTCTAGATTTATTTTTATGTCAGCCCACCTATGTAGATTTGATCCCACTGCTTTTGTTGAGATAAGAGGTTTTAAAAATCTTAAAGATGAATCTTATTTTTGGAATTTATTTAGTAAAACTTTCTTTAATTTAGATTTTTTTAAAGTAGATGAAATTAGCTATATTGATAATCATTTTGTAATGGAATCTATCCCTAAGTTTCCTTTCATCATAGAGCACATGCCTAAAAAGTTGCAGAGAGTTATTGGTAAGCCTCATCCTAATGCCATGCCGGCATATTCTTTGCTAACTAAACAAAATTTTCGTCCAAATGGCTTGATAGATGTCTTAGATGGCGGCCCTTGCTTAGAGACAAAAATCAAAGATATACCACTTGTAAAATCTGCAAGATTATTTCCTGTAGAAGTCAGACGTAATATAACTTTTGATCATTTTGGCTTTATTGCAAATCCTTTGATGAATGCTTTTGCAGTTGTGAAAGAAAATTATGCATTTGATAAAGAAAAAAAGAATCTTCTAATTTCGACTAAAGTAGCTAATGCTTTAGGATTAGAGACTGGTTCAATAGCTCAAGTGAATTAATACATTATTTCCAAGTTTATTAGGATTTTTGGTAGAATTCATTGATGATTTTTTCTTAGTATAAAATCTGACAAATTTTTTTGGGGGAAAGAAATTGTTTAATCAAATCAAAGAGTTTTTTAGAGTTATTGGGGAGCTAAGGTATTTAATTCCAGTTCTTCGATATAAGTTTCCTGATCCTGAAGATAATGCTTCCTTGGCTCATTCCTTTCAACAAACCACAACAAAGTTTTCTGACAGACCTTTTTTGTATTTTGAGGAAGGAACTTGGACCTATGATCAAACAAACAAATCAGCTAATAGTCTTGCAAGATATCTTGCTGGATCAGGTGTAAAGCATGGCGATAGAGTGATTTTATTTATGGAAAATCGTCCTGATTTTGTTATTTCTTTGCTCGCTCTCAATAAGATTGGAGCAATAGCTGTTTTAATTAATACCAGCTTAACTGGTGATCCTTTAGTTCATTGTATAAATTCCTCTGATTCCATTAAATGTATTTTTGGTGCAGAGCGCTCAGCTCCCTTGGAGGATGTTTTAGATCAGATAAATGTTGTAAAACAGGAGGATTTTCTCTGGGTTGAGGATACTCCAAATTATTCATTACCAGATTGGGCCATTGATCTGAAAGCGCAAATTGATTTTACTGATGATCAAGATTTAGATGAAACGAACTCTGTAAAAGCTAAAGATGTGGCTTGCTATATTTTTACTTCTGGTACCACAGGAGTTCCAAAGGCAGCGATCTGTCCAAATCAAAAGCTTATGGCAGCCTCCATAAATATTAAAATGGCTGGATATCGAATCAATGAGACTGACTGCATGCACAATAGTCTTCCTCTTTATCATTCCACAGGTCTAATGTTGGGACTATGTGCCGTTATTCAGGCTGGCGCATCAACATTCATTAAAAGGAAATTCTCAGCTTCGTCATTTTGGGAGGAAGTGCAGGAATACAATACAACTGCGCTTGTATACATAGGAGAGCTCTGCAGATATCTCGCTAATCATGAACCATCCCCAGCTGAGTTAGATAATCCTTTGAAAGTAATGGTTGGCAATGGTCTCAGACCAGATGTCTGGGATACATTTAAAGACAGATTTGGGGTAAATAGGATTGTTGAGATTTATGGTGCAAGTGAGGGCAATGCACTTTTTATGAATCTTTTAAATAAAAATAAAACCATTGGCATGACTAATGCAGATGTTGCTTTAATAGAATATGACGTAGCTGAAGATATAATTTTGAAAGGAGATGATGGTTTTTGTAAAAAGATTATTAATCATGATCCTGGTTTGTTAATTGTAAGAATTGGCCCCAATGCAGTATTCAATGGCTATACAGATGCGCAGGCAACCGAAAAGAAAATTGTAAGAGATGTTTTTGAAGAGGGCGATGCTTGGTTTAATACCGGTGATTTAATTAAAACTGTTGATGTAGGTTATGCATTAGGAAAAATTCATTATCAATTTGTGGACAGAGTGGGTGATACATTTAGGTGGAAATCTGAAAATGTTTCAACAAACGAGGTTGGTGAAATATTAAATGGTTTTAAGGATGTCAATATGTCAAATGTTTATGGGGTGAAGATTCCCGGCTGCGAAGGAAGAGCTGGAATGGCTGCATTCAGTCTAGATGATGCAGAACAATTTGATTGGCAAGCTTTTTCTAATTACGTAGAAACATCTCTGCCAAAGTATGCTCGCCCCTTATTTATTAGAATTATTCAAGAAATGGATACCACCGGAACTTTTAAGTTAAAAAAGAATGATCTTAGGAGTGAAGCATTCGATATTGATAAAGTCAGCGACATGATCTTTTGCATGAAACCTAATTCTAGTAATTACGAAGTTCTAGATAGTGACTGGCTGCAAACTATAAATTCTGAACAAGCCGGATATTAATAAAATAATTTTGAAAGGAGAATCTTATGAGTGATAAGAATTTTGATGTGGTGGTTTATGGCGCAACAGGCTTTACTGGAAAGTTAGTTGTGGAATATATGTTAAATCAATATGGCAGTGATCAAAGTATATCTTGGGCTATGGCAGGAAGAAGTCATGAAAAATTAATTGCGGTCAGAGATGCCTTAGGTGTTTCTCCAGATATTCCTTTGCTTACCGTGGATAGCGATGATGAAGAGAGCATCAAGCAGATGGTGCAACAAGCACAATGCGTGCTAACAACTGTCGGCCCATACCAATTGTATGGACCTAATATTGTTAAGCACTGTGTTGCCAATGGAACAGATTATGTTGATCTATGCGGAGAGCCTGGCTGGATGCACGAAATGATTAACGAGTATGCTGAGGAGGCAAAGGATAGTGGGGCAAGAATCGTTTTTTCTTGTGGTTTTGATAGCATACCTTTTGATTTGGGTGTTTACTTTTTACAAAAAGAAGTAATAGCTCAGCATGGCATTCCTGCTTCCAATATTAGAGGCAGAGTCAGAGCAATGAATGGAGAATTTTCAGGTGGAACAGCAGCCTCTCTGGGTGCAACCATGGCTTCATTGAAACAAAAGCCTGAATTATTTGCAGTATTGGCAAATCCGTTTGCTTTATCTAATGGTTTCACAGGACCTGAACAAGCCCCAGATTCCAAAGCTGTGTTTGATGAAAAACTAGAGACTTGGGTTGCCCCTTTTTTTATGGCACCAATCAATACAAAAAATGTTCATAGGTCTAATGCATTAATGAATCACATGTATGGAGAAGATTTTTGTTATAACGAAATGTGGATTCAAGGTCCAGGCGAAGAAGGGAAAGCAGCAGCAGAATATGTTGGCAGCATTAATCCCTTGGCTGATGCACCGGCACCTGGTGAAGGCCCTTCAAAAGAATCTAGAGAGAATGGAAATTATGACGTTTTATTCTGTGCAGACTTAGCTGATGGTTCAAGCATTCATGCTGCTGTTTCTGGCGATATGGATCCGGGATATGGCTCGACCTCTAAAATGATTGCTGAGAGTGCAATCTGCTTAGTGAAAGAGTGTCCTGAACTTCCTGGAGGCATTTATACACCTGCTCCGGCAATGGGCGAGAAGTTAATTGCAAGACTACAAGCAAGTGCCGGACTCACATTTAAAATCGAAGATTAATATGAATAGAGTGGCTAAAATATTGGAAGTTAAGTATCCGATTATTCAAGCGCCTATGGGGTGGATTGCAAGAAGTCAACTTGCTTCCGCTGTTTCAAATGCAGGAGGATTCGGCGTAATTGAGACTTCATCTGGTGAGACTGAAAATTGCAAAGCAGAGATTCTTGCAATGGCTAAACTGACGGACAAACCTTTTGGCGTAAATTTACCTCTAATGTTTCTTAGGGATGAAAGCATGATCGAGTTAGTGTTAGAGCAAGGCATAAAATTTGTTACAACCTCTGCTGGTGATCCTGGGAAATACATTCACATTCTTAAAAATGCAGGTATTAAGGTCTTTCATGCCGTACCGAGCGTTGCTGGAGCAATTAAAGCTGCTGATGCTGGTGTTGACGGTTTAGTTATTGAAGGTACAGAGGGTGGAGGATTTAAAAGTCCAGAGGAAGTTGGATTGATTGTATTAATTCAAGCAATAAGAAAGCATACCGATCTTCCAATAATTGCTGCAGGCGGAATTGTTGATGGCGTTGGAATGGCTGCAGCATTTGCAGCGGGAGCTGAGGGAATTCAGATGGGAACAAGATTTGTTTCTTCAAAGGAAAGCCCAGTTCATAATAATTTTAAAAATTCTATTATTGAATCAGATGAGCAAGGTACTTGGATTTTAAATAAAAAATCAAAACCTTGTATTAGAGCTCTAAAAACAGAATTTACCAGAAAAATTTATGAGTCTGGCATCATGGAAATGTCTGAAATGGGTCGAATTCAAGATCTTTATTTTGGTGGAGATATGAATGCAGCTCCAGCCCTCACTGGACAATCCGCAGGCTTAATAGATCAAGTAAAGTCAGTTTCACAAATTATTGAAGAAACAATCTTTGAGTTTAATGAGACATGTCAAAAATTGTCTGCCCAGAAATTCTAGGAATGAAAAGCCTTAATCCCATTCCAATTGGTGGTGTTCCTGCCTCTCCTTATACAAGAAAAATGATCTCATTAATGCGATATCGAAGAATCCCCTATGTGATTGAATGGGGCGATCCTAGAGATCTTATTGGAAGGTTTGGGGTGGAAGAGCCTAAACCAGTATTGCTGCCTGTGATGATTTTTGAAGTTGATGGTAAACACAAAGCAGTTACTGATTCAACTCCAATTATTCGTCATTTAGAAATTGAATTTTCTCCTAGGAGCGTTATTCCATCAGATCCAAAGTTGGCGTTTTTAAATTATGTACTTGAGGACTTTGGTGATGAGTGGGTCACGAAATATATGTTTCATTACAGATGGTACTTTAAAGATGACATAGAGAAAGCTGGAACCATATTGCCCTTGTTACATGGCATTTCTCTTGATGATGATAGTCATGCAGCCTTCAAAAAGCATATTTCAGATTTACAGATAAGTCGTTTAGGGGTTGTTGGTTCTAACGAGTTAACAGCTCCTATTATCGAAGCAAGCTACAAAAGATTTCTTGGGCAACTTGACCATTGCTTGTCTAAGCATCCATTTTTATTTGGCAACCGCCCATCATCTGCAGACTTCGCTTTATTTGGTCAACTATCGGCATTAATTGGCTTTGATCCAACCTCAAGAGCTTTAGCGCATGAGATATCACCTCGAGTTGTTGCTTGGCAGGATCTAATGGAGGATTTAAGCGGTTTAAAGCCAAACGAAAGTGACTGGATAAATTTTAAAGATGCGGAACAAAATTTATTAAGTCTTTTCCAAGAAGTTGGTAAAGTATATTTACCTGCCTTATTAGCAAATTCACGTGCTATTAATCAAGAAGAGAAAACTTGGACAGCTGAAATTGATGGGGCTAAATGGGAACAAAAAAGTTTCCCATATCAGGCAAAGTGTTTGAAATGGATCAATAATGAGTTTCAAAAATTGAATGAAAGCGATCAAAAGCAAATTAAAGAATTCTTAATTAAAACGGGTTGTGGAGAAATGATCATCGAGAAATGAAAATTTTAAGAACACCCGATGAAAGGTTTAGCAGTTTAGAGGAGTATCCCTTTGAGCCCCGTTACACAATCATTAAAACTTACGACGGAACAGATCTTAGAATTCATCATATTGACGAAGGGCCAAAGGACGGACCAATCCTATTAGCCATGCATGGCCAACCGGTCTGGAGTTATCTTTATGCAAGAATGATTCCATATCTTGTAAAAGCGGGTATAAGGGTAATAGCACCAGACTTACCAGGGTATGGCAAATCGGATAAACCGGCGGCTCGAGATGACTACACCTATCAAAATCAAGTTGATTGGATGAGTGCATGGCTAAAAGAAAATAATTTTTCAAATTTAACTTTTTTTGGTCAGGATTGGGGAGGACTTATAGGCCTCAGGATGATCTCTCATGATCCTTTTAGATTTAATAAGATATCAATGGGCAATACTGGGTTGCCATATAATCCAGATGTTCCTCAAGAAGTTATTGAGCAAGTAAAAGATTTCAGAGCAAGTGATTTGAAGCTTACTCCAATGAGTATGCAAAAAGAGGTGATGGAAATGGATGGAAACAATCTTTCAAAAGACTCATCTTCCTCTTTTCATCCAGCACTAAAATTTATGTATTGGCAAAAATTTTGCTGGGATACTAAAAATTTACCAATTGGATTCATCAGCTCGATCATGATGGAAAAAAGATCTAGAGTTTCTTTGATGGGACAATATATTTTTGAAAACTTAGGCTTAGCAAAAATTTCACCATTTACTTCTGATCTAGTTAAAGCTTATGAAGCACCTTTTCCAGATCCATCCTTCAAAATGGGTCCTCGAGCTATGCCCAGCCATGTGCCAATTCTTCCAGATGCATCGTTGAATGCACAAAAAGAAGCAAGAGAGTTTTTTAAGACCTCAACCAAGCCATTCTTAGCAGTGTTTGCAGGCGATGACCCTGTCACTAATGGTATTGAGAAAGATGTTCTTGAAATGGCTCCTAATGCTAAAAGTGCTCCTCATATTGGAGGAGGCCATTTTTATCAATGGACACGAGCAGAACAACTTTCTGATATTCTTATATCTTTTATAAAGGAGTGACAATGATTGATTTTTATACAGCCCCGACCCCCAACGGCCATAAAGTTTCGTGCGTTCTAGAAGCTATGGACTTAGATTATGAAACCCACATTATTAATTTATCAAAGAATGAGCAAAAGGAACCTGATTTTCTTGCAGTTAGTCCTAATGGGAGAATTCCTGCAATTGTGGACAGGGATTCGAGCAATCTTGCTATTTTTGAATCAGGGGCCATCATGATTTATCTCGCAGAAAAGACTGGCAAGCTTATGCCAAGGGATCTTAATGAAAAAGCAAAAGTTTTAGAATGGTTGATGTTTCAGATGGGTGGAGTAGGACCCATGATGGGTCAAGCAAATGTATTTTTTCGGTACTTTCCAGAAAAAATTCAACCGGCCATTGATCGGTACCAAAATGAAGGCAGAAGACTGTTTGAAGTACTTGATACCCATTTAGCTAATCAAGAATGGCTTGCAACCGATTATTCAATAGCTGATATTGCCAATTGGTGTTGGGTCAGGACTCACAAATGGTCAGGAATTTCAGTTGAGGGATTGGATCACCTTGATCGATGGATAAAAGCAATGTACGAACAGCCAGGAATGGTTGCAGGTATAGCAGTTCCTGTAAAGATTGAAAGCCTTTTAGATGATGATAAAAAAATGAAAGAGTTCACAAAGAATGCTCAAAAAATGGTAAAAAAATAGAGAGGTAAAAATAATGTTAAAAGTTCATTTTGTTGCTGGTACAAGGGCGGGTCGAATAGTTTGGCTTTTGGAGGAGTTGGGGTTGGAATATGAAGTAAATATTATGCCCTTTACTAAGGAGGGCCTTAAATCTCCTGAGCACAGATCAAGGCATGCACTTGGAAGAGTGCCTGTCTTAGAAGATGGAGATATTTCAATTTTTGAATCTGGTGCCATCATCGATTATGTTCTAGAGAGACATAAAAATGGAGGGCTAAAGCCAGGTTCAGATAATCCTGAATTTCCTTTGTATCTTCAGTGGTATCACTACTGTGAAGGAATGGTCATGCCTCCAATGAATCAAATAGTTGTGCAGACTATTTTATTGCCACCAGATCGAAGAGATGAGACTGTTTTAAATCAAGCAAAAAACTTACTCACAAAATCTTTAGCTCCAGTGAATGAGAATCTTGCTGATAAAGATTACCTAATTGGAGATTTCTCAGGTGCAGATCTTATGCTTGGACACTCATGTTTCATGGCTAATAGATTGGGGTGTATAAATGACGAGATGCAAAACATTAAAGATTATGTTGCAAGAATAAATGCGAGACCTGCTTTTCAGAAAGCAATTACTTTGGGTGAGTAAAGATGGAAGTTAAAAACATGGTCACACCTAATCAAACTCAAATGAATGAGTTTCTTGAGGGTGATATTGATTCACCAATTTCAATGGTTAATCTTCTTAAATTTAAAGAAAAAGCTGAATACGAAGATGGCAGAGATACTGAGCTGTCTGGTGAAGAGGCATATGCAATTTATGCAATGGAAGTCCAAGAGCATCTTAAAAAAGTTGGTGGAGAGCTAATTTTTGGTGGTCAAGTAAATCGACTTATGCTTGGTGAAGTAGAAGATCTTTGGGATACCGTTGCAATCGCCAGATATCCAAGTAGAAAAGCCATGCTTGAAATGATGCTGAGCTCAGATTATCAAGAGAGTGAGAAACATAGATCTGCAGGACTTCTTGGGCAATTAAATATAGAAACAAAAGAAGGAGCTATTTAGTGCTCAATAAAATTTTCCCTTCCGTGGCTGATAATAATTTTAATGGCCAAAAGATTGCTTTTTGGGGATTTATTTTATTCACACTTCTAATGACATGGCGGTCAATCGTTCATATGCTTTTTGAGAAATATGGATTTCATGAAATTGGAAATTTTTTAACTATCGAAGGTGATCCCGATCCTATGCTGCTGATCTATAGATTTTTTTCTCTTTGGGGTTTTGTGCAGTTAATATTTTGTTTGGTTTGCTGGGTTGTAATTTTTCGATACAGAGCACTCATTCCATTAATGTATTTATTTTGGTTATTTGAGTGGAGCTTTAGAACATTTGGATACCCTCTAATTAGAGAAGACATAGTTATTCAAGGAATTTATACTGTTGATGCTACTCCTGGAGCAGTTGGAGCTCCTTATGTAACTCTTGTTTTGATAATTCTTTTTATTCTTTCGCTGATACAAAAAAAATAATTTAGGAAAATATTATGAGTCAATTTCAAACTTTAAAATCTGATTTAACTCATTCAAGAATTGTAGATACTGATTCAGTTTCTATTCATGATGATGAGATTGCAGTCAAGATTGAAAGCTTTGCATTTACAGCTAATAACGTCACTTATGGCGTCGCGGGAGATACGATTGGTTATTGGAAATTTTTTCCAGCTAAAAATAATGCAGACAATGAATGGGGCTGCATACCTATGTGGGGGTTTGCTGAAATTACCCACTCAAATATTGAGGGTTTGAATGTCGGAGAAAGACTCTTTGGCTATTTTCCAGCTTCTGACTCATTAACTTTAAGTCCGATTAAAGTCTCAGATCAAAGTTTCAGTGATGGCAAAGAACACCGTAAAGAACTCCCGCCGGTTTACAATAATTATGTGAGGCTAAATGGAGATCAAAATTACGATCCATCCATGGATGCAGTCAGAGCTCTTTTATTCCCACTCCATATTACAGCATTTTGTTTATGCGACTCTTTGGCCGAAGATTCATACCTTGGAGCATCCCAAGTAATTATAGTTAGCGCTTCGAGTAAAACTGCCATTGGTCTGGCTCAAGGTTTAGCTGATACTGAAAATACACCAAAAATAGTTGGACTTACATCTTCATCAAACTTAAAGTTTGTGGAAAACCTTGGCTGTTATGATGAAGTTATCTCTTACGATGAGCTTAGTAATGTAGATTATTTAATGGGTTCTGTGATGGTTGATATGGCTGGTAATCGAGAAATTCTTGGAACTCTCCATGGGGAGCTGGGTGATAACATGCTTAAGTGCCTCACTGTGGGCATGACTCATTGGGATAACGAGACCACTGCAGAAGATGCTTTAGGCCAAGCAATGCTCAGAGATAGAACTGAATTCTTTTTTGCGCCAGCTCACATCCAAAAGCGAATTGGGGACTGGGGGCATGATGGTTATGCGCAAAAAACAAATTCGTTCATGACTTCTAGAGCACTTCAAAGTAAAAATTGGATGCAAGTGAAAGAGATTCATGGTTTAGAAAATTTTATCAGCACTTATGAAGAAATGGTTGATGGAAAAATTAATCCAAATGAAGGCATTATTGTTAATCTTATAAAATAGTTGAAAGGAGAAAAAATGAAAAATACCTTAAGAGTGGTCGCAGGTCTTTTAGGGACCTTATTTTTAATAAATGGACTTCAGTGGATTATTGCTCCTGCAAATATTGCAGCGCAATTGGGCATGCCCTTATTAGAGGGAGTTGGGCTGAGCACTCAAATTGGGGATATGGGAAGTTTCTTCATAACTGTAGGCGCTATGACACTAATTGGAGCCCTTTCACAAACTCGTCATTGGTTTTATGCTCCATCAATGCTGTTATTGGTAGCAGCATTATTCAGAACTCTTTCAACTGCCATATACGGAGCTCCATTTGTTTTGCCAGCGATTGTTGTTGAAATAAGTGTGGGATTGTTTTTAATCTTTGCTGGATCGAGAATTTCAAAAGAGCCATAAAATTATGAAAACAATAAAGTACATTTTTTTAATCGTTGTAATCATTATTGTCTTAATCTCTATTCTCATCAGATTACCAAGTTTTCAAGACCGATTGATGTCTGTAGTTGCTCAAAATTTATTGGCGAGCACAGCAGACCTTAATGACGATTCTTTATCAGCTTTAGTTTGTGGCTCTCGATCTCCAATTCCATCTCCTGGAAGAGCACAAACATGTATTCTAGTTAATGCGGGCGGTAATTATTACGTAGTTGATATTGGTGATGGCAGTGCAGCAAACCTGAATAATTGGAGAGTTGATGCTAATAAAATTCGAGCTACTTTGTTAACACATCTTCACTCTGATCACATATCAGATCTTGCAGATTTGCATTTAATGACATGGATTAACTCCACTCGAACAAAACCCATGGATGTTTATGGCCCAAATGGTGTTGAGTCAGTAATTAATGGGTTTGAAGATGCCTATAAGTTAGATTATCAGTTTAGAAATGAGCATCATGGAGATGAAATTGCTCCGATAAATATTGCTGGTTTTACCCCACATACTATTGATTTAAATAGTTCAGTAATCATTAATGAAAACGGTTTAATAGTAACAGCCTTTCAGGTAACACATGAGCCAATTGAGCCTGCCCTAGGCTATCGCTTTGAGTATGGAGGCAGGTCGATAGTTATTAGCGGAGACACATCTTATAGTGAAAACTTAATAAAAAATGCTCAAGATGCAGATGTACTATTTCATGAGGCACAGGCGAATCATCAATTGGAAATAATGAAAGAAGCTTTGTCTTCTAATAAAGGTCTTTTAAAAATATTGAATGATATAGAGAGTTATCATACAACTCCAATTGATGCTGCCAAGGCAGCTAATTTAGCAAATGTTGACCATTTAATTTTCTATCATTTAACTCCTGCGCCGAGAATCGGCGTCATGGAGAGAATGTTTTATAGAGGCGTAAATGAAATTAGAACAGATTGGACTTCAGCAAATGATGGAACTATGGCTGTTTTGCCATTAGACTCAGATGAAATAATAATCACTGAGATAAATTAATGGATGTAAAAAATAAAAGGATTGTTGTTACTGGTGCAGCTAGTGGAATTGGAAAAGCTCTTTGTGAAGCTTTTCATGAGGCTAAAGCTCAATCCATAGTAGCCGTGGATATTAATTTAGATGGAGCGCAAGAAACAGCTGATTCAGTTAATGGGATTGCAATTAAAGCTAATGTCGGTAGTGAGGAAGATACTATTAACATTATTGAAAAGTCAGATGAGCATGCTGGAGGAATAGACATTTATTGCTCAAATGCTGGTATTGGAGGTGTGCCAGGATTTTTTGAAGTAAATGCATCTGATTGGCAAAATATTTGGGATGTGAATGTCCAATCTCATATCTTTGCAGCCAAGCATGTCCTCCCTCAAATGATCGAAAGGGGAGAAGGCTATTTGGTAAATACATCTTCTGCAGCTGGCCTTTTAACTCAGTTAGGCGCAGCAGGCTATTCAGTCACTAAAGCAGCTGCAGTAAGTTTTGCTGAATGGATTAAAATTACCTATGGTGAAAAGGGTATAGGTGTTTCATGTTTATGTCCTCAAGCAGTGAGAACTGCAATGACCGCTCAGGGTCCAGGTGTTGCGGGAGTTGATGGGATGATGGAACCAGATGTGGTTGCGCAAGAAGTTTTAAGATGTATTGCAGAAGAAAAATTTTTAGTACTTCCGCATACAGAAGTGGCTGAATATGTTGCAAGAAAAGGTAACGACAGAGATCGATGGATTTCAGGAATGCAAAGGCTGCAAAAACAATATGAAGATTTTTTAACCCCTGTAGACATGAAATAAAGAGGAGAGACTATGAAAACTAAAATTACAGAATTATTTGGTATTAAGCACCCCATTATTCAGGGCGGGATGCATCATGTTGGCTTTGCTGAGCTGGCTGCAGCAGTATCAAATGCAGGCGGGCTTGGAACAATTACTGGTTTAACGCAAGGAACCCCTGAAAAGCTTGCCAATGAGATAGCTCGTTGCAAGGAGATGACCGATAAACCCTTTGCCGTGAATCTCACTTTTTTACCTTCCTTAACCCCTCCAGATTATCCAGGATTGGTAGATGTAATTATTGGTGGAGATGTTCCAATTGTTGAAACAGCTGGTAGAAACCCTGCTGAGTATTTACCAGCTCTTAAAGAAGCTGGTATCAAGGTGATTCATAAATGCACCTCAGTAAGACATTCTTTAAAAGCTCAATCAATTGGTTGTGATGCAGTTTCAGTAGATGGTTTTGAGTGTGGCGGGCATCCTGGAGAAGATGACATTCCTAATTTTATTCTTCTACCAAGAGCTGCTGATGAACTTGAAATCCCATTTGTTGCCTCTGGTGGAATGGCTGATGCGAGAAGTTTAGTTGCAGCCATGGCTCTTGGAGCAGAGGGCATGAATATGGGCACTAGATTTATAGCTACTCAAGAAGCTCCTGTTCATCAAAATGTTAAGGATTCAATCGTGAATGCATCTGAATTAGATACCAGATTAATTATGCGTTCTCTGAGAAATACTGAAAGAGTATTAAATAATGAAGCCGTAGAACGCCTTATGGAAAAAGAAGCTGCATTAGGAGATCAGCTAACTTTTCAAGATATTGCTGATGAGGTTGCCGGTGTTTATCCAAAAATCATGCATGAGGGCACAATGGAAGTTGGGGCTTGGTCTTGTGGAATGGTTGCTGGATTAGTCAACGATATTCCAACAGTACAAGAGTTAATCGACGGGATCATGAACGAAGCGGATGCAATTATTGGAAAGAGATTAGGTAATTTCTAATTATACAGTTTAGTTTTTACCCCAAGATTCCAGTAACTCTATCGATAAGCCAGAAAAAACCCATGCCACCTAAAATCAATGAGGTGAGGGTAGCAGATTGCTTATAGAAGTTAAATTTATGAGCCAGCCAGATTACTGATCCAAATATTGGAACTAACATAAGCTGACCAGCTTCAATACCCAAATTAAAGAACAGCAAAGAAAGTAATAGCTGCTCATTCCCAATACCAATTCCCGTTAGGGCATTAGCAAAGCCTAGTCCATGCAGCAATCCAAAGCCAAATGCAATGAGCCAGGGCGTAGCCTTATATTTTTTATTTTCACTTACCTCTAATGCAAGAAAAATGATAGTAAGTGCGATAATAGCTTCGACGGTAGCTTGAGGCAGTGAAACTAACTCAAACACTGATAAGCCCAAGGTAATACTGTGAGCAAGAGTGAAAGCTGTAATTGTTTTAACTGCATTAAAAAATCCAGAAATCAAAAAAAGTAATCCTAGGATGAAGAGAATGTGGTCATTGCCACTTAATAAATGATCAATACCTAACGTGAAGTATCCAATGGGGTAGACTTGCTCTTTTAATGGAATCTCTATCGATGATCTCTTGAGGTTCATCAACCCTTCAAACACCTCGCCATTAGAGTGAGTTATCGTTATCAATGCATCTGTGAGCACACTCAGATTATTGACTGAAATCATTTGACCTTTTAGGGAGCTTTCACAATTTAACAATATTTTTTCAACTAGATATTTTCCCTTCTGACTTGGTAATTGGCTCTTTCTATCGCAACTCTCAGGAAAAAAAACTTCTGCTCTAGCACCAATATTTTTAATAGGGTACATCCAACTAACTTGGTATTCATTTTCATTTAGCTCATTTATGACTAAGTGAGCTGGATTAAATTCATGAGAGAAAAGTACAGTTGAACAAAATAGTATTACTAATGTTTTAGCAAGCTTATAAGTCATTTGAACTTATAATTTGGATTAATTATTACTCTGTATTGAGATCTGATTTCATTGATATATTCAGCAACTGCTTTATCTTGAGACTGCGAAAGATAATCTTGTTGAACTTTTAACAGCACTTGTTCTAGAGAAGGGTAAAATCCAGTTTTAACTTCTTTCAATTTAATGATGTGCTGTCCAAAAGCAGATTCATGAGGTCCAGACCACTCATTTAAAGTAAGGTTTTTAATAGCTACAAAGAATAACTCACCGAAATTTTTCTTTATGTCATTTGAGCTACTTTGATAAAAATTTTTTCCTAGAAAAAAGGGATCGCCTGTTAATTCAGCTTGATTGGCTTGGTAATCATTAAAAGCCTTCACAGCCCTTTCTTTGGCATTAGATTCTTTAGAAAAATAGTGATGAGAGAAAGAGTATGTTGCTGGAACATAGTAGTTTTTTTTATTTTGCTCAAAAAATTTTTCTAATTCTTCTTGCGATGGATCATCTGGAATTGTTTCTTGTTTTAAGAAAGTAATTTTTTGCGCCAATCTTCTTTTAATTATTCGATCTTCTTGATCTAAATCTAAGAGTAATGCTTCTCTATATAGAATCTCTTCTTGAACAAAGTTGTTAATGATATTTGCTATTTCTTCATCGCTTGGAGGCCTACCAACTTGTGATTGCCATGCTGTAAGAAGGCTAGATAACTCTTGGTCTGAAAGATAAATGTCTTTTGAGTTTTGCTCGGAATTGAATGCAATATCAAGGAAAAAAATTAATAGTCCAATTGCAAAAAATACAACTATTCTAAGATTCACCTCAGTTTCCTAAAATTTATAACGGAATTATATTTAGTTCACTCGACTCTGGTATATACCAGATAGGAGAGGACCATGCACGTTCTTGAATTGTCTTATGAAGATCAGGCCTTGGTGAAACTCCAGCCTTAAGTGCATCCCATGTAGACCATCTACAACTTGGATTCTCTAAAACTCGTACATAATAAAAAGCCTTCACAGTTGGATCAAAATCAGGATCTGTCCAAGTAGTTTTTAACTCTCCAGCTCCAACATCATTAGAAATAGAACAATCACTAATATTTACTCGAGCACCATTATCAGGACAACGATTAGTCAAGGGATCTACTGACAGACCATCTGAACACGCCACATCATAAACTTTTTCTTTTGGAGTTCCTGATGCATTCTCAACCCAGCCTTTAATTATTTGCACTCTTTGAAGGGGAGCCCCTAATTTATCGCGCTGAGCCCATACTAAAAACTGTGGTGTTTGATTATTTTGGCTAAATAGGTCGGCGCCCATAGTAACGCCTTTTTCATAGGCATTACTTACCATATCTTCAGAATTTAAATCTATTGAATCCATATCAAAACCAGCAAAGAACCTTACAGCCATTCTAGTTCCAGTTGTTGCAAATGTTTCTTTTCTTTTAAAGGCTTGAAAAATGGAATCTCGAGTATTCTCTTCTGCCCAAGCTACAGCTAACCCTGATGCACTCCATTGATCAAATCCAACATCTGCATAAGTTCTTCCATCAATTTCTTTAATGCTTATGGGTTGATCATAGAGATCAGCATATTCATTAAGTTGATCGATTCGATCTTGTGTTAATGGCACACTTCCTCTTCCCATATCAGTCCCATCTAGCACTCCAGCCTTAGACCAATAATTGTCTTCATCAAAACCTCCAGCACCAGTATGTGTATCGCTTGAGCCAATCAGCCCGAATTTATAAGGATTTCCTCGACCTTCCCAATCTAAAGTTAAACCTCTTAAATATGCATCCCTAACATAGCCTCCTTGAGGCATGCTGTATGTTGGTGGCCTGCTACCAACTCTTTTATCCATGATTTCAAAATCTGCCCATTCGTCATCTGGGGAAAGGAGTGGATGTGTGTCAGATGTACCTTTAACTTGCGTTACTTCAACAACTGGCTCATTTCTCATTCGCTTTTCAGCATACTCTATGCTGGTTGGATTGCCTCTAAAGGTTTCTACTTCAAACATTTGACCATTAGAACCATTGCTATTGTGAGGCATAGCTAACGAATCAACGCCTTTATCTCTTAACCCATCCATCCATGTCCAAAGATCTTCTGGGTTTATTGAATCGATTCTGGTCCAGGGTCTGATTGGAGCATTCGAGGAATTAAAAATAACATTTCTATGTAAATTACCACCTTCCACATCTGTTGAAGTTGTGAATTCATAGCCAATAAATGTGGTAAATTTCCCTGGATCATTGAATTCCTCGGCCGCATTTGCAACGTCTGCCCAAGCGGATTTGTGCACGTCATAATCAAATGATTGAAGAGCTAACTGAATATTATTAGTTAACCACGCACCAATATAATTTGGATGCCACCAAGGGTAAGGTTTTATAATAGCTTGTGTTAACACAGAGCTAAATAGATCAGCTCTTGCACCAAGAGATTCAACCGTTACATTTTCAGGCCTATTAAGGTTATGCATTGGTTTGGTCCATTCATTTTTAGACATCTCTGATGAAGTGTCTGCATAGTTTTCTATCATTCCCATATAAAAACCATGATCAGTAACTGCATAAAAATCTAAAGGTTCTTTTAATTTCATATCAAATCCTAAGGGATGCTTAATGGTCTCACCAGTCGCATATCTATATGCATCATATGGAGTTGCAGTCACACCAAAAATATATGCATCAAAAGAATATTTTGTGTGGACATGCAAGTCACCATAAAGAGGAACCCGATCAGGTTTAGAGGACACAATATTTGTTTCTGTTTGTCTATCTATCGAAAAGTCTACAACCTCCAAAGCTGAATCACTTTGAAAAATGCTTAGAGAGTTAGTTGCATAAAGATAAAAGATTATTGTTACAACAATCAATCCAATTGTAGATTTGCTAAGTTTCATTTTCCCGCCCTTTAAATGTTTCAGTCTATTTTAACTTACTTTATTTAAGTAAGACTACAAATGAAACTTTGCATATACTATGCTGAAAAAGGGCAAAACTAAATTTTAAAATGATTCAAGCTTTTAGAAATTTTATGACAAGGCGAACGATAAGCGCCAAAGCAAGAAATAAGGTTATGAACTCATTTTCTAATTATAAAATTTTCAGTGATATTCGAGTCAATTCTGAAACCTTAAGACAAAAAGAGCAGAGACCCCATGAGGTTTTGTATTTCCACAAAGTTGATGATCCATATTCACACCTAACGGTTCAATGCATTGCAAAATTCCAATCCTCTTTTGATATTATTCTAAAACCAATTCTTGTTGGAGAAGAGAACCTTGACGCGATCCATGAACCCTCTCTATACAATATTTATTGTTTGCGAGATGTGCAACGCATAGCACCTTTTTATGGTGTAAATTTTAATGCTCAGGAGTATCCTGAAAAAAAATTGATAGATAAAGCCAATTCAATCCTTTCATCAGTAAAGGAAGAAGATTTTGCCAAGATTGCGAGCTCGGTTAGTGCTGCTTTGTGGGAAGATGATGCTGATGCTCTTGATGAGTTGTCATCATCTTTTTTCTCAACCAAGAAACAGGTTAGGGAGAAATTAATTCAGGGAAATGAGATAAGAGATGCAAAAGGTTACTATTTTGGATCTGCATTTTATTATGAAAAGGAACTTTACTGGGGTGTAGATCGCTTACCTCATTTAGAGGAACGACTTTCTGATTTAGGTGCAAAAAAGTCTAAAGAATGCCAAAAAATTTGCCCTTTAGAGTTACAAGCCCCAGATCAATTAACTTCAGATACTAAGATAAATTTATATTACTATCCTTCTTTGAATAGCCCATATACTTTTGTAAGCACTAAAAGGGTTAGACAAATTCGTGAGGATTACCCAGTAAACCTTATTACAAAACCAGTATTGCCAATGCTTATGCGCATGATGACTATTCCAACTTTTAAAGCAAAATATATCATTTCAGATGCTGCTAGAGAGGGAAGAAGGCATGGCCATGAAATGCAGTCTATTTTTTCACCAATTGGAAAGCCGGCCAGAAAATCCTATTCATTGTTTCCGGTTATCGATGAGGCAGGCAAAGGTTTTGAATACATAGAGGCATTATTAAAAGCATCATTTCAGGATGGAATTAATATTGGCGATGAAGTTTTTTTAGAAAACTTGATAGGTGATCTTGGACTTGATTGGCAGATAGTTAAGAAAGATTTAAATACCAAGCATTGGAAAAAAATTCTTAATGATAATGTTGAAGATATGTATGCTGGAAATTGTTGGGGAGTGCCAAGTTTTAAGATTACTGACCAAGATGGAGGCAATCCTTTTTACGTTTGGGGACAGGATAGAATGTGGCTCATAAAAGAAGAAATATTTAAACGTTTAGGCAATGAGTGATGAAGATGAATAATATTTTGTTATTAGTCTTGATGTTAATTATCGCATCATGCACCGATGTGAATAACTCAAAAAATCTTGCAGTATCTTTGCACGATAAACCTTTAATAGAGGTACAACCTCAACCTAGACCACTTCCCAATCCAGACAAAAATGCATATTTTGGTGATTTGCATGTTCATACAGAAAATTCATTTGATGCTTATACTTTTGGCACAATTAGCACTCCTGCTGATGCATACAAGTATGCTCAAGGTCATGCAATACAGCATCCAAGCGGGTACCTGATTCAGTTAAGTAAACCTTTAGATTTCTATGCAGTAACAGATCATGGCATCTTTATGGGATTGATGAAGGAGGCTGCGGATACGACTTCTGAGTTTTCAAAGTATGAATTTACTAAGCCTCTGCATAATCTCAATGAGTCAGGAGGCACCGGATTTTTTTCTCTTATTAAAAGAAATGGTCTATTTAGACCCTTTGGTGAAAATGTTAGAGAAGGGCTTGCAGATGGCAGTATTGATGGATCTTTGATATTAGAGGTTGGCAGAACGGTCTGGCAGAAAACCATTAAAGCAGCAGATGATGCTTACGTCCCTGGTAGTTTTACCAGTTTTGCTGCATATGAATATACGCCCAGCTTAGATCTTTACAATAATTATTTGCATCGTAATGTCATATTTAAGGATACAAAAAACCTGCCTGCTCAACTCTTCACCAGAAATGACAGCCAAGATCCTGAAGAATTATGGAATTGGATGAATAAATTAAGATCAAATGGAGTTGAGAGTCTAGCTATTCCGCACAATACAAATTATTCCGGGGGAGCTTCATTTTCTCTTAATGATTATAACGGTGGGCCGATTGATGAAGAGTATGCTAAAAATCGCTCTCTTAATGAGCCATTAGTTGAAATTACCCAGGTAAAAGGCACATCAGAAACTCATCCGCTGATTTCTAAAAATGATGAGTGGGCAGCTTTTGAGGCTAAAACTGGAGTGGAGGCGGAAAAGCTTGTAAGCAATTTAAAGGGAGGCTATGTAAGAGATGCATATCTTAGAGGTCTCACCCTTGCTGAAAGAGGTCTAACCAATCCGTTTAAATTTGGTTTAATAGGATCAAGCGATTCTCATGTTGGCGGACCTTCAGATAGTGAAGAATTCTTCTTTTCTAAAGTTGGTCTTTTAGATGGCACAGCTGAGCTAAGAGGCTCCATTCCCTTTAACAGATTTTATGGAACTTTCTTAAAAGTTTTGAGGCCAAATATGTTGAAGGAGGTAGATGGAAAAACCTATTTTTCTGCTAGTGACAGACTGATTCAATTTGCTGCCTCTGGTCTTGCTGGAGTTTGGGCAGAAGAAAATACTCGTGAGGCTATCTATGATGCCCTTAAACGTAAGGAAACATTTGCAACCAGCGGCCCTAGAATGAAGGTAAGATTTTTTGCTGGTTATGATTTAGAGAATTCAAAATTAGATGATCTTTCACTGATCCAAGATGCATATAGAAGCAGCATCCCAATGGGGGGAACATTAAATATTTCAGCAAATAAAAATCCAACATTTTTAGTATGGGCAATTGCTGATCCTGTTGGAGCTCCATTGCAAAGAACCCAAATTATCAAAGGGTGGTTAGAGGATGGAGAGCATAAAGAAAAGGTTTTTGATATAGCTTGTTCTGACGGGCTGAGCGTTGATCCTGAGACTTACCGTTGTCCCGATAATAACGCTTGGGTTGATTTAAGTAATTGCTCGATTAGTGCAGATTCTGGAGCGAGAGAAATGAAAGTTTTTTGGCAAGATCCTGAGTTTATAAAAAATCAAGGCGCATTTTATTATTCTAGAGTTCTTGAGAATCCAGTTTGTAGATGGTCTACGTGGGATTCAGTGAGAAATGGTCAAAAACCCAGATCGGACATACCTGCTACAATCCAAGAAAGGGTCTGGTCCTCGCCTATATGGTTTAAATAGATTCAAAAAGCTTTTAAATGGAGATTTCTCATGAATACATATGAAAATAAGATTGCACTTATTACTGGTGCATCAAGTGGAATCGGTAAAGCTATGGCTTATGATTTGGCTGATCGTGGTGCTGAAGTAATTTTAACTGCACGATCTCTTAGTCAATTAGAAGTCTTAGCAAGTCAAATTAAAGCAAAAGGTGGAAAAGCTTATGTGTATCCCGAAGATTTGGCTCAACCAGGTTCAGCTAAGAAATTACATTATCAGATTGCAGAAGCTGATCTGAGTGTTGATCTTTTAATAAATAATGCTGGTTACGGAAGATGGGGCAAATTTGAAGATTTTACCAAAGACGATTATGCGGACATGATTCAATTAAATATTACATCTCTTACAGATCTATGTCATTTATTTATGCCGGCAATGGCTAATAAAGGAGAGGGCGGAGTCATCAATATTGGCTCATCAGCATCATTTTTGCCTGTTCCATATGCAAGTGTTTATTCATCTACTAAAGCTTATGTTCTGATGTTCTCTGAGGCACTTCGCTATGAATACGCAGATAGAAACATTCGGATCATGGCCTCTTGTCCTGGAGCAACAGACTCAAATTTTAGAAACATCGCATCTGAAAAGTCATCTGAAAGATTAAAAAAAAGAATTAGTAAAATGAAAGATGAAGGTCATGTCGGCGACTCTTGCGATAGAGTTTCCAAAGAAACTTTAGAAGCTTTTTTGCAAAACAAGCATTACGTTGTTCCTGGAAAAGGAAACTCAAAGTTTGCATTTTTACCAAGAATTTTATCCAGAGCAAGAGTGCTAAAAATTACTGGAGATACTTTTAAAAAACATACAGCAAGCTAGTTTTATCTTAATGGATATTTTTAAGAAGCTTTTTTATTTGCATTATGAAGTTTGCTAAGAAAATAATTATAGGAATATTAATTTTTATTTTAGTTTTGGGCATACCTTACTTCATAAAAATAAATAGCTTAAAGACATTAATGCAAGATGATATTCCTTCTGAAGGTGCATGGGCTCCCTTGGAAATGGGAAACTTATTTTATCGATGGCATTACCCTGATGAAGAAGCTTCTAATGATGAAATTATTGTTTTGGTTCATGGGTTCTCAACTCCTCATTTTGTCTGGGACGAGATGAAAGAATTTTTTACAAACGCAGGATACACTCTTCTTGTTTACGATCACTTTGGCAGAGGTTTTTCTGAGCGTCCTTCAGTAACATATGATCAAAATTTATATGTAGAGTCCTTAAAAGGGCTGCTTGATCACCTCGATATTTCTCAACCAATAAACCTCGTTGGATACTCTATGGGCGGACCAGTCGTGGGCTACTTTTCTTTGCAATATCCTCACTCAGTAAAAAGCATCTCTTTGATTGCGCCAGCTGGTTTTATGAAAGAGAATTCAATTGATGGACTGGCAGTAATGCCAATTGCTGCAGATTGGTTTTGGCAATTATTTGGTAAAAGTCTTTATTTAAATGAAGTGCAAAATGAATCTACAAATATTGATGGTAGGGTAGATTTTTCAGGATCAAATTTCGTCACAAAATTTAGTATACAGATGGAATACAGGGGGTTTATCGAAGCATTGTTATCTACTGTTCGAAACTTTGATTTGTTTGATGCCATGGAAATGTTTGAAGATCTTGGTAGGCAAAAAATTCCCACAATAGCTATATGGGGAACTGATGACGGAGTAGTTCCTTTTGTTGGCAGCAAAAAACTAATGCAGAGTTTACCTCATGCAAGCTTAGAGGTAATTGATCAGGGTAAACATGACATAGCTTATGCAAACCCCTCAAAGGTCGCATTGCCTATTATAAATTTTTTAAGCCAAGAAACTAAATCTCAAGATTGAGAATGCTCTTTTCTAACATTTTTTTCTTATTTTTAGCATCTTCAATTTTCTCTTTTTCCTTTTGAATTACCTCAGCCGGCGCTTTAGCAATAAATTGCTCATTATCAAGTTTAGAGCTTATTCTTTTTATCTCATTTTCTAATTTCGAGAGTTCTTTTTGAAGTCTAATACGCTCCTCCTCAGGATTAATTAAACCTTCTAATGGAATGATAATTTTGTATCCGTCCAATGTTTTTTCGATTGATTCAGTTGGTGCTTCATTACCAAATTCAATCCCATCAAGTCTTGCTATGCCTGAAATTATGTTTTCTTGCTCTGCTACTAACGATTGCATTTCAGCACTCATATCGGTTGAAATTATAAGATGCAGGACCTCGTTTTTAATGCCGGGGTTTTCTGCTCTAATTACCCTAATCGCAGTAACAATATCAATAATATAATTTAACTGATGCATTGATTTTTCATTTATTGAGCCAATATCTGTAAAACCTGATTGCAGTAAAAATTCAGACTTTTCCTTTTTGCATAATAAAGCTAACTTAGTTGAAAGTTCTTCTGTGATAAACGGCATGAATGGATGCAGCAACTCTAAAATATTAGAGAAATTTACTATTAAATTTGATATCAATTCATTGATTTGAGTTTTATTTTCAGATTTTTGGATAGCCACTTTGTTAAATTCTAAATACCAATCGCAGAAATTTGACCAGACTAATTCATATATTTCAGCTGAAGCAAGATCAAATCTATAATTTTTAATGTGTGCTTGGCAACTATCTGAAGTTTGTTTTAATTTTGCTCCCATCCACTCGGAAAGGAGGTCAGAAGTATTATCTTGAGTTTGATAATCATGATTTATTGCTTGCATTTCGATAAACCGAAAGGCATTCCAAAGTTTATTACAAAAGTTTCTGTAACCTTTAATTCTTCCAATATCAAAGTTAATATCTCGACCAGGAGAGGCTAAAGAGTAATAAGTGTATCTCAATGCATCAGTGCCATAACTTTCTATGCCATCTGGGAATTGTTTTCTTGTTTGTTTAATAATCTTGTCTTTTAGTTGAGGCTGCATCAGTCCCTCTGTTCTTTTAAGAAGCAGATCATCTAATGAAATCCCGTCAATTAGATCGATTGGATCAATAATGTTTCCTTTTGACTTGGACATTTTTTGACCATTTTCATCTTTTATAAGACCGGTAATATAGACTTCATTGAATGGAATCTCCTTCATTAAGTGCTTGGTCATCATAATCATTCTTGCAACCCAAAAAAAGATAATGTCAAAACCTGTTACAAGAGTGGTTGTCGGGTGAAAGAGATTTAATTTCTCGTTTTTATCCGGCCATCCCATGGTAGCGAATGTCCATAAACTAGACGAAAACCAAGTATCTAAAACATCTTCTTCTTGACGCAGGCTACCTTGCAAATCATTCTTTTCCCTAACGTCTTTTTCAGAAAACCCTGCATAAGGTTGATTAGACTCATCATACCAAATTGGAATTCTGTGCCCCCACCATAGTTGTCTGCTGATGCACCAATCTTGGATGTTATCCATCCATTGAAAATAAGTTTTTTCCCAATTATTAGGCACAAATTGTATTTCTTTAGATTTCACAGCCTCAATGGCAGGCTTCGCAAGGGTTTTTGCATCCACGTACCATTGATCTGTGAGGAGCGGTTCAAGAATTTGATCAGATCTATCTCCATAGGGCAGATTGCTCTCGTATTTATCCTCAGAGATTAAAAGTTTTTCTTTTTGCAAATCCTCTAAAAGTAATTTACGAGCATCAAACCTATCCATTCCATGGAATTTTTTGGGTGCTATGCCAACGATCTCGACTTTTTTATTAAGTATTGATATAGGTGCAAATGCATCCTCATCGCCTACATGACAAAGCGAATTCTTATCCATATGAAGACCATGTCTTTTACCTAACTCATAATCGTTAAAGTCATGCCCAGGAGTAATCTTAACAACTCCTGTTCCAAACTCTGGATCTACGTAATCATCTGCAACTATCGGTATCATTCTGTTGCATAAGGGTATGGATGCATTCTTTCCAATAAGATGAATAAATCTTTGATCATTAGGATTAACTGCCAAAGCCATATCTCCTAGAAGAGTTTCAGGTCTTGTAGTTGCAACAGTAACAAATTCTCCTGAATCCTCGAGTTGATATTTTATTTCCCAGATTTTAATTACCTGATCTTTATTAATAACTTCTAAATCTGATAAAGATGTTTCAAGAACAGGATCCCAATTTACCAGTCGCTTGCCCTGATAAATGAGGCCCTCATCAAATAATTGTATAAATGCACTAATAACAGCATTCTGGTAATCATCATCTAATGTAAATCTTTCAGAACTCCAATCAAGACTTGATCCCAAGCGTCTTAGCTGGGCGGTAATTTTATTACCAGAATATTTCTTCCAATCCCAAACTTTTTGTTCAAACGCTTGTCTGCCAAGAGATTCTTTTGTTTTGCCTTCAGCGTTTAAACGACGCTCAACAACCATCTCAGTTGCGATACCCGCATGATCAGTTCCAACTTGCCACAAAGTATTCTTACCAGACATCCGATGATATCGAATTAAACAATCCATGATTGCGCTCTGAAACCCATGGCCCATGTGAAGGGTGCCAGTGACATTTGGAGGAGGTATAGCTAGAGAGTATGTATCTGGACTGTCATCGGGTTTAAATAAACCAGATTCCTCCCATTCTTGATAGAGTTTTTTCTCTATTTCAGATGGATCATATGGCTTCTTATCCATTCACTATGCAGATTTGAAAAGTCTTATAAATTTCCATTTAAAATTAATTCAGCTAACAATGGAACTGGTCTGCCGGTGCCACCTTTTTTAGCGCCACCATTCCAGGCACTTGCTGCAATATCCATATGAGCCCATTTAAAATCTTTTGTAAAATTAGATAGAAATGAGGCAGCATGGATAGTTCCAGCTTCTCTACCACCACCAATATTTGCAAGGTCTGCAAAATTTGTTTTTGTACAATGCGCATATTCGTCCCAAAGAGGCAATTGCCAGGCTCTGTCCCCAGATTTTTCTCCAGCTGCTAAAATTTTATCAGCCAGAGGTTGGTTATTGGCCATCACTCCAGTAGCAGGACTACCAAGCGCAACAACTACAGCTCCAGTTAAAGTAGCCATATCGATTACATGACTAGGCTTGAACTTCTTTGAGTAAGTCAACGCATCACATAGCACTAATCTACCCTCAGCGTCTGTGTTCAAAATTTCGATGGTTTGGCCTGACATGGAAGTAACAACATCACCAGGTTTAGTGGCGCGTGCAGAGGGCATATTTTCTGCACAAACCAACAAGCCTACAACATTCACTTTAGCTTTCAGTCTAGCCAGTGTTTGCATAATGCCAAATACGGATGCAGCTCCGCACATGTCCCATTTCATCTCATCCATAGCAGGGCTTGGCTTAATTGAGATACCACCAGTATCAAATGTAATTCCTTTGCCTACTAACACGATAGGCTGCTTATCTTTTGCACCACCCTTGTATTCAATTGTCATCATCCTGGATGGCTCATCACTCCCTTTGCCAACTGATAAATAAGATCCCATTTTCAATCTCTCCATATCCTTCTCATTGAGACTAGAAATTTTTAGAGCTGGAAAATCTTTTTTAAGGGCTTTTGTTTTACGCTCAATTATTCTTGGTGTGCAATGGTTTGCAGGTAAATCACCCAGGTGTTTTGTAGCATTCATTCCTTCACCAACAGCATGACCTAGTTTTACCGAAGCTTTAACTGATCTTAGTTTTGCCGGAGTTAAGCCAGCAAATAACAGGGCTCCCTTTTTAACTATTATAGGTTTAGCAGTTTTATTTTTTGTTGCATTGAAAGTGTAGGCTGTAGACTCAAATGTTCTAGCTGCTACTTCAGCAGCCCACGCCAAATCAAAATCCTTTGAAGTAGTTGAGCTCATGAGATATGCAAAATCCTTTGCCTTGGCTGATTTGACCAAGCCCATGATCTCTTCGTAATAACGAAGTACTAAAAAGCTGGCTGCTTTGGGATCTGGTTCTTTAATCAGCAGAATATTTTTAGCAGAAACTTTAGCTGGGGCAGGGAGAAAAATAGATTTTCTAGACCCACTATTAATTTCTTTGATTGATTCTTTAACCAACGATTGGGCGTTTGCTTGCAGGCCTTTTAGTTCAGCGGCTGCCGATGTTTTTTTATTAACGGCAATAATCAACAGATCTGTTTTAACTTTTAATAGATCTGCAGAATTAACATTGTTTGCTGTTAGACTCGATAAGACTTTGTAAGCCATAAACCATACTCCTGATAAAAATTACTGATAAGATATTTATTGTAATGCATCAAGATACTTAAAGGCATGTATAAAAAGAATATTCTTGCAATTCATTTAAATTCTCAATTTTTTAAAGGTTTTTTTGCCATTTTATTTATTTTAACTGCGCTAATTTTTTCTTCTAGATTAGTGGGATATTTTGAGCAAGCTGCAAATGGTAGCATCAATCCAAATATTATTTTTAGTGTTATTTTTCTTCGACTGCCTGATTTCTTGGCATTGTTAATACCTTTTGCATTTTTTTTAAGCATGCTTCTTGTTATTTCAGAACTTTACAACTCTAACGGAATATATGCATATTTTTCTGCTGGAGTTTCTCGTTTGAAAATCATGAAGCTCATTACCCCATTTTTTTTAATTAGCCTTACAGTTTGTTTTTTAATAAGTGTGTATTTGGCGCCATATGGAAAAGCACTTTCTAAAAGTTTGATAGCAGAACAATCCTACGAAGATCAGCTGTCCATGCTGAAACCGAAGACATTGGTAAATCTTGATAATGCTGAGACCTACCTTTACTTTGATTCATTTGATGGCAATAAGATGACTGAAGTTACATTTTTTGTCCAACAAGATCTCTCCCTATCTCTTGTAAGAGCAGACTTGCTCGAAATCTTTAAAGAAGGCAGTCAAATGATGCTTAATTTTAAGAATGGCTATGTCTATCCAAACTTGAATAGCCCTAACAAAATAGACGCATCTTTCAAAGAATTGAAGCATGCAATAGAGGTTGGGCAAGACAATAATCAATCATTTACGCTCTCTAAGTTACTTGATTACAAAGAGCAGTCTAATTTTATTCAGAATCAGTGGAATGCAAGCATTCCACTTATGCTATTAGCATTGATGCTTCTTAGTTTTGTTTTTGGCAAAGAAAATCCAAGATCTGGTAGGGAAGGCAATTTGGTTACAGGAGTTTTAATCTACATTTTTTATTTAAGTGCTCTAGTTGCATTCAGAGAAAGCTATTCATCCAACTGGGATATTTTTTATTATTTGCTTTGGCCGGTACATGGAGTGTTTTTATTTTTTGGCATTGTTCTTTTTTGGCTTGACGGAAGAGTCTCTTTAAATCGCTTATTTTCTTACTCAAGAATAAGAATAATTCTAATTATTTTTCTAATATTTATACTCTCAGCATGGCTAAGCTCGTGATTGCTAATATTTTTAATACATACTCCCAACACCTCATCCGAAGAAGTTTTCTAATTTCAACCTTGGTTTGGATTGTAATGGTGTTCCTTGATTTTTCAGTAACTCTTGTATTGGAGCTTGAAAATATAAATGAGGACATGGATTTTTATGTAATTTTAAAATCTGTTTTGCTTGAACAGCCTCACAAAGGGATGCAATACCTCGAGAGTTCCACGCTCATAGGTACTTTGATTGCTCTTACAATATTTAATCAGCAAGGCAATCTAATTTTTTTGCGATCTGTAGGCTTTTCACCAATAAAAATAGTACTAATATCTGGCATTGGCCCAATCGTGCTCTCATTTTTTTTAATTATTATTGATGAGGCCATATTTTTAGATTTATCAAAAAAATCTCAAGCTCTGAACCAATCGGAGCAATCTGAGGAAGTATTTCAATGGGCAATTTCAAAAAAGAAATTAATTGGTCTTGAGAGATTGAATAATTTAGACGCAAAATCAATTCAGATTATAGAATTCAACGAGCAGCAAAAGATCATTTCCTCTTCAAATTATAATGAGGGCAAGCTAAATAATGGCGAGCTCAAGCTCTCTAATTCATCCGGTCAAAAAACTTTTCATTTTCCCGTATCATTTTTGGTCTCCGACAGTAAGCTGGAAACATTTTCTCTAGCATCTTTATTGAGCCTAAAAGGATCTTATAAATCTTTAGATGATACTTGGAGAATTAACTCATTGATCTACAAAAGAATGTTGTTGCCATTATCGATTATCGCAATAATCTTTTTAGCAGGTAGCTTGATGTTTGAAAACTTGCGTTCAGTGGGAGTAGGTCGACAGATAATTATAGGCATTTCACTTGGCCTAATTTATGACTTGCTTAAAGACCTGAGCGTGGCCTCCTTTATGACATATCAGTGGCCAGTTTTAATTGCACATCTTTTGCCGATTATTATTTTGATTTGTATTGGGAGTTGCAAGTTTAAAAGGATTTAGCTTTGGAAATGTCAACTATTTATTTTTTCTAGATGTGTTTTTGAGAGAATATCATTAACTGCCTGTTTCCTAGAGTCTGCATAGATTAAAAATAGAGGCATCCCAAAAAGAGCAAATATTCCGCAATTAACTAAATATCTAAGCATTGTTTGACCCAGCGTAATTTGGTCTTTATTGGAATCTGAATTAACAATTTTAAATTTCCAAACTTGCATGCCAAGAGTTTGCCCACTTTTCGTCCAAAAATATGCAAAAAATGCCCAGCCGCTAATTAACACCAATGCAATTCCAATAACTGGATTTAAAATCGTTCCGTTATTAAGCCATAGTGCAATAGACCCTACTAAAAACCATACTCCGAGCAATAAAAAAAAATCATAGACAAAAGCTATGATTCTTAGAAAAGGTCCAACGTACAGTGTTTTTTTCATCATTCTGATATAGTAACTACTCAGATCATAACTCAAATAATATGAATACAAGTAATACTTTTTTTGGGCACCCAATTGGATTAAGAACACTCTTCTTGACTGAAATGTGGGAGCGTATGTCCTATTATGGGATGCGAGCTTTATTGGTTTTATATATGACAGGAGCTGTAACTGGTTTTAATCCAGGACTAGGCTGGTCGCAAGTTGAAGCTCAAGCAATTTATGGAATTTATTCTGGGATGGTTTATTTCATGGTCGTTCCCGGAGGCTGGATAGCCGATAATATATTGGGCCACCAAAAAGCAGTTCTGATAGGGGCTTTAATCATTGCGCTGGGACATTTTACTTTAGCAATTCCTATTGAACAGACTTTTTTCTTAGGACTAATTTTTGTAGTGCTCGGTACTGGCCTGCTTAAAGGAAATATCTCTACAATTGTTGGCCAACTTTATGAGGGTCAAGATGATAAAAGGGATTCAGGCTATACGATTTTTTATATGTCCATTAATATTGGATCAACATTGGGATTTCTAATTTGTTCTTATTTGGGTGAAAAGATTGGTTGGCATTGGGGCTTTGGTGCTGCTGGCATCGGAATGACTTTTGGAGTTATCCAATATATTAAGCATCGACATTTACTTGGTGACGCTGGAATGCATCCAAACGAAATGCCTGATGAAAAACGATTAAAGTATACAAATTACCTGAAGGTTTCTCTTGTAGGAATGTTTTTAGTAATTGGAGCAGGGTTGTTGGGTTTCTTTGTTATAGATCCAAGATTCTTTGCTGAACAATTTGCATATTTTCTCACTATTATTGCTGGCTTGTATTTTATTTACTTATTTCTCTTTGCTGGACTTAATGCAGCGGAAAGAAAAAATTTAATTCTATTATTCTTGCTGTTTATTGGAGCTGCTGCTTTTTGGTCTGGTTTTGATCAATCTGCTGGCTCATTAAATATTTTTGCAAGAGACTATACAGATTTATCTGTAGCCGGTTATGTGATTCCAGTTGGCTGGCTTCAATTTGCAAATCCAGTGATTGTTGTTCTGTTCGCTCCTATTTTTGCAGGTATTTGGGCTCAACTAGCAAGGATGAACCTAGATCCATCATTGCCATTCAAATTTGCTATTGGACTTTTATTTATGGCACTGAGCTTTTTTATAATGATCATAGCAGTCAATATTGCTATTGAATCCTCTCCCGTTGGCATGCAATGGTTGTTGCTTACTTACTTATTCCAAACGTGGGGCGAATTAGCTTTATCACCAATAGGCTTATCAGCTTTTTCTCGATATGGTCCAAAGCGTTACATGGGGCAAATGTTTGGTCTATGGTTCTTAGCAAGTGCAATAGGTGGAGTGCTGGCAGGATTGCTAGGAGGGGAGGCTCTCGATGGAGGATTGGAGACAATTTCACCAATCTTTGAATTTATGATTCAGTACTATTTGATAATAGCTGCAGCGTTGATTGGTTTATCTTTTGTTATAAAAACCGCAAAAGATTAAATTTGACTAACTGGCTTTGTAGTTAGTTTCAACGAGTATTTGGTGATAGATTTCTTGAAGCTGCTTTAGGTCATCTAAAGATATCTTTTCATCAATTTGGTGTATGGTTTTATTTCTTGGCCCAAGCTCAATAACTTCTGAGCCGGTGGGAGAAATCCATCTGCCATCAGATGTCCCACCCCCATTATTAACTTCAGCCACCTTGCCGTTAACTTTTTTCAATGCAGCTTGGATAATCGATAAAAATTCAGTTTTTGTTGTCAAATATGGCTGTGCGTTTAATGTCCACTCAATCTCAAATTCACATTTAGATTTTTCTAAGACTTCAACAAACCTTTTTCTAAGAGATTCTTCAGTTGATTCAGGAGAAAATCTAAAGTTAAAAAGCATTTTAAGGCTTCCTGGTACAACATTTGTAGCTCCTGTGCCAGCTTCGATATTGGAAATTTGAAAAGAAGTTGGATCAAAGAATTCGTTCCCTGCGTCCCATATAATTTGATTAAGTTCATTAATGATTGGTCCCGCTTCTAAAATAGGACTAAGAACTTTTTGAGGATATGCTACATGACCTTGTTTACCAATTAACCGAAGATTTCCACTTAAAGATCCTCTTCTTCCAACCCTTAAAACATCTCCAACACTTTCAGATGAGCTGGCCTCACCAACTAAACAATAATCAATAAATTCATTTTGACTAGTCAATGAATCAATTAAAGTATTTATTTTACCGTCTTCTGGCTCGCCTTCCTCATTGCTAGTAAGCATGACCCAAATCTGAAAACTAGGATTTGGATTAGCAGTTAAGAATTTTTTAACGGATTGAATAAATACTGCTACGCTGCCTTTCATGTCAGCAGCACCTCTTCCAATAAGCTCTGCATTAATAATATTTGCCTCAAAAGGGGGCGAAGTCCATTCATCCTCTGGTCCTGAAGGGACTATATCTGTGTGTCCTAAGAAGCAAAATACTTTTCCTGAATTACCAAATTTAGCTAATAATGTTTCACAATTTAGTTCAGGTATTCGTTTAGTCTCAAAACCCAATGGAGCAAGCTCAGCCTCGACTAGATCAAAACAACCTTCATCTTTGGGAGAAATTGATTTTATTTTAATTAGCGATTGAGCTAGTTCTATAGCAGACATAAATTCTAATTTTTATGGAGTGATTCATTTAATTCAATGGATTTAGGATTAACCTTTGCTTCGATAGCTCCATTTTGCGAGTTTCTTATAAAAAGTAGGTTGTCTTGTCCTGCAAGTTCTGATGCCTTTATAACTAATTCAGGTTCATTTTGCGCATTATATTTAGTTACTTTTGAGCCTCCTGTTACATATAGACCTGCTTCAACTATGCAGTTATCGCCGATTGGAATTCCTAAACCTGAATTTGCACCAAGCAGGCAATTTTCACCCACAGATATCTTGATATTATTTCCACCTGAAAGAGTTCCCATAGTACTGCAGCCACCGCCTAAGTCTGAGTTTTTACCAACCACAACACCCGCAGAGATTCTACCTTCAATCATCGCAGGACCCAAGGTGCCAGCATTAAAGTTAACAAACCCTTCGTGCATGACTGTTGTTCCTTCAGAAAGGTAAGCCCCCAATCTGACCCTGCTTGAATCTGCAATACGCACGCCCGGTGGAATGATGTAATCTGTCAAACAAGGAAATTTATCAATAGAATTGATTTCAAGAAGCTGATTTTTTTTCTTTGCAGATAATATTTTTTTTTCAATCCCCTCAAGCTCAATCGGCCCCTGATTGGTCCAGGCAACATTTACAAGATGACCGAAAAGGTTTTCAAGATTGAGTGAATTGGGCACAAAATATTTGTATGAAATTAAGTGCAATTTTAAATAGGCCTCCTCAGTGTTCTCAATAGATTTATTATCAGAGATTCTACATAGAATAAGAGCTTGATTATCATTGAGATGATCTATTGAATCGCTCAAATCATCATCCTGCAGATTAAGTAAAAGAGGGTCTTTAACTTCAATCACATCCTCACTCATTAAAGCATTCCAATCATCAAAGCACTGATCATATTTCTCCTCACCACCCTTAAATACTATTAATGGAAAAAAAGTATCCAAGGTTTGACCTGATTCACTTTTGGTTGCTATGCCAAGACCAATTAATGGAAGATTATTCATGAGCTTATTATATTCAGTCTTTATCTATATTGTAATTTTATAGACTCTTTAATTTATTTTTCAGCTGATTAGTCTTCTTCAGACTAATGCAAGATTTGGTTCTTTCATCAATCACTTTAAAATTATCCTCAACTTTTTCACCAAGAGTTGTGATTCTCGCTGAGTCAATGCTAATGCCTTGATTTAAAAATATGTTTGCAACTTTTGAAAGCAGATTTGGTTGATCCAGAGTTTCCAAAGTAACTAGGCTTGCATCTTTTTTGGTGGTTGAAGATATATGAACTCTGGTTGGATATTTAAACAATTTTTTATTTTTAGATTTAACTTTAATAGCTTTTGTAAATTCGCCAGATGAAATCTCACGAATAATTTTTTGCTCTATATTTTGAAAGTCTCTTTGAATTAGATTACCGCCAAGGATTTTATGCTTGCAAATAAAAGTATTCAATGCAAATTGACCGTTATTTGTTGTATGAATATCAGAATCAATGGTTTCCAGTGATAGTTTTTCAAAGCCTCGAACTGTTTTTAAAAACAATCCAGATTGATTGGGTGTAAAAATAAAAATCTCAATTAAATTTTTTCTACTACGAACAAAAACTGCAGTTTGTCTTTTAGCTAATACTATCAGCTTGGCTTGATAAGAGAGTTGCTCAAGTTGATACTTAGAAAAATAAGCGTCCGGCAATTGATCCCATACTTCATCTAATAAATTACGATCTTCAGAGGCAATAGTATTTGCAGATGCTGATCTTCGCTCTTCTATAATCGATTTATTAAATTGTGTTTCCTCAAGATTTAATTCTTTTCTAGAAGACATAAAAAGCTGTTTTAATAAATCATGCTTCCATGAGTTCCATAAGTTTGGATTTGTGCCTCGAATGTCATTGATAGTTAACATGTAAATATAATTAAGTTTTTCCAAACTATTAACGTTTTTTGTGAAATTGAGAATTGTTTCAGGATCATGCACATCTGTTTTTTGAGAAATAGATGACATGACTAAATGGTTTTTAACCAGCCAACATAATAGCTCGGTGTCATGGATTGAAAAATTTAACCTTTTACAAAATTTCTCAATAATTTTTACCCCTATTTCTGAATGATCTCCGCCTTTACCTTTTCCAAGGTCATGAAATATTCCTGCAAGATACAAAAGTTCAATTTTTGGTAATTTATTGATAAGTTCATGCTCAATATGCAAAGATGGATCAACTTGACCTATTTGCATCTGCCTCATATTTCTTACCACTTTAAAAGTATGCTCATCGACAGTGTATATGTGGAACATATCAAACTGCATTTGACCTTCAATTTCTCCAAATTCAGGGATAAGCAGTCTCATCAAACCCAATTGTTTTAGTTTTTTGAGTATGGTTGATAGATTAGTGGTTGATTTAAGTATTTCAAGAAATTGAGATCCAGCTTTCGGCAGTAAAAAATATTTAGAATCAATATTTGATAGAGACCTTTTTATCTTTTTGATAGATTGAAAATCTAAACCATTAATTTTTTTATGTTTTCCTACCTCAATAAAACTAGATAAGATTAATTCGGGTCTTTTAGCTAGATCTATGTTTTCTGCAATCCCTAAGCGGTCTTTAAAAATATAATAATCTTTGCCAAAGGGCCTTTTAAGGAGATAGTGCTGATCTTCATATGCCTGAAAAACAAATTCATTAAAATCAGATAGGTTAGATGCATGTAGAAAAAAAATTCGCATAAATTTCTCTACAGCGGATGATTTTTTAGAAGATCTAAGCCTAGATTTTTTTGCTAACAAAAGCTGACTTTCAAAACCGATGCGATTTGAATTGCTAAGAATATTAAGCATAAATCTTAAGGCTTTGATATGAGCATAGGATTTATTAACACTGGCAATTTCTTGCTTAGAGAACAAACCTATTTTTTCACAATCTTGCAATTTCTTTATTGCAAAGCAGTGTTCTAAAATCCATAAAGCAGTTTGATAATCTCTTAAACATCCCGGCGACTCTTTTAGATCTGGCTCAAGATTAAATTCGGTTGAATCAAAGGATTGCATTCTTTTATTTTGTTCTAATCTCTTGGACTTAAAGAATTTAGATTTATTCCATTTATCCAATATTCTTTTTAAATCTTTATTTAAGCCATTGAGACTATCTTTTTTGCAATATATGATTCTGCAGGAAAGATGTGAAGTAAATTCTTTTAGATCAGTTTTTATAATTTTTTCAATATCTTTAATGGTTCGCACAGAATGTCCAATCTTTACCTTTAACGTCCAAAGCCATCCAATAAAGTCTTTTAATTCCTCAATCTTCTTTGTTTTGGAATTTAATTTGATGATAGATAAATCAATATCGGAGGAGGGGAATAACTCTTTTCGTCCATAGCCACCAAGAGCCACTATTGCAAAATCAGTTTCAAGCTCTCTGCGAAGAAACTCTTTGATAATTATTTTATCAAATGCATTTGATCTCTTTATAAGATAAGTTTGAACTAATTCAGGCTTATGAAATATCTCTTGGAAGTTTTGCTTAAACTTAAGATTATTTTTTGTTAATGTTTCTATCAAAACAATTCTTCATTTCGCTTGGTAAGAACTTCCACGCCTGACGCAGTTACTGCGAGGGTATGCTCCCACTGAGCTGAATTTCTTCCATCTTTTGTTTCGACAGTCCAGCCGTCGCTGAGAATTTTCGTATATTTTGAGCCTTGATTTATCATTGGCTCAATAGTGAAACACATTCCTTCTTGAATTTCTAAACCCCTACCAGCTTTGCCATAATGCAGGATTTGAGGATCTTCATGATATACCTGTCCAATTCCATGACCGCAATAATCTTCTACAACTGAGTAATGATTTTTTTGCGCATGTTCTTGAATCGCTGCTCCTATATCACCTAAATGAGCACCAGGTTTAACTACATCAATTGCTTTATACAAGCACTCTTGAGTAACTTTTACAAGTCTTTCATTATGAGGCTGTGTTTTCCCAATCATGAACATTTTAGATGTATCTCCATGCCATCCATCTCTAATTACCGTGACATCTATATTAAGAATATCTCCATCTTTGAGTATTTTTTTTTCAGAGGGAATGCCATGACAAATTACTTGATTAACACTTGAGCAAATAGTTTTCTTGTAGCCACTGTAACCAACGTTTGCTGGAATTGCATTTTGCTCGTTTACAATGAAGTCATGACATCTCTGATCAAGCTCTTCTGTGCTGACGCCTGGGATAACAAATGGAGTAATCATTTCTAATACCTCAGCTGCTAATTGCCCAGCAATTCTCATTTGCGCAACCTGATCCTTATTTTTTAAATTTATCTTCATTTTTTTTTCTAATTTTATAGACGTTGAGGGCTTATCAATATAAAGTACCCTTTTAATGCCAGCGCACAATTTTAGCTCATTAAAAACCCAATTTCCGCAATTATCTGTTCTCTTTTTTACCTTTTTTGAGGTGAATAAATAATGCTGTTTCCAGCGATTCTAGTTCTTGAAGACGGATCTGTCATGGAGGGCATCGGCTTTGGATCAAAACAACAATCTGTTGGCGAGATAGTTTTTAATACCTCAATGTCAGGTTATCAAGAAATTATTACTGATCCATCCTATGCTAAACAAATTATTGCTTTTACCCATCCCCATATCGGTAATACTGGCATAAATAATGAGGATAATGAGTCTGATAATATTTTTGCTTCTGCAATTGTTATTAAAGATCTTCCCAAAAATTATAGTAACTGGCGAGCAAATCAATCACTGGAGAGTTTTCTGCTATCAAAAAATACAATAGGAATTTCAAATATTGATACCAGAGCACTTACTGCAAAACTAAGAGAGCATGGATCACTTAAGGCATGCATTGCTCCTGGAGGAAAAGAATCGCTATCCGAAGCAAATGATGCTCTAAATCAATTCAGTGGTTTAGAAGGCCTCGATCTTGCAAAAGAGGTTTCAACAAAAAATTCTTTTTCATGGGAAGAAGGCACATGGCCAAATTATCAAGATGTAAAAGATGAAAAACTTATTGTTGCAATTGATTACGGAGTCAAAAAAAATATTTTAAGACTGCTAAGAAAGCATGTTGGAAAAGTAGAAGTTGTCAATGCTCAAATAAGTTTTGAGGAGTTAATAAAATTAAGTCCTGACGGTGTATTTTTATCTAATGGTCCTGGTGATCCTGAGCCTTGTGACTATGCGATAAAATTAATTCAGCAGCTTCTAGAAATTGAAATGCCAGTTTTTGGAATTTGTTTAGGCCATCAATTACTAGCTCTTTCTGGTGGATGCAAAACTTTTAAGATGAAATTTGGTCATCATGGTGCTAATCATCCTGTGCAAGATTTAGCCTCTAAAACTGTATATATCACAAGTCAAAATCATGGTTTTGCAGTTGAATTAGCTAGCCTTCCCAATAATATTATTCCAACACATGTCTCACTTTTTGATCAGAGCCTTCAAGGCATAGCCTTTAAAGATAAACCTGCATTTAGTTTTCAGGGTCATCCAGAAGCCAGTCCAGGACCTCACGAGCTAGAAGAGCTTTTTATTAAATTTAATACAATGATCGAGGATTATGCCAAAAAGAACTGATATTCAATCCGTACTCATTATTGGGGCTGGTCCAATAATAATAGGTCAAGCTTGTGAATTTGACTATTCTGGCGCTCAAGCTTGCAAAGCTCTAAAATCAGAGGGCTACAGAGTTATTTTGGTCAACTCTAACCCAGCCACAATTATGACCGATCCTTTGTTGGCTGATGCTACTTATGTAGAGCCCATTCACTGGGAATCAGTTGAAAAAATTATAGAAAAAGAACGCCCTGATGCATTGCTTCCGACAATGGGGGGTCAGACTGGACTTAATACAGCTCTTACCTTAGCAAAAAAAGGTATTTTAAAAAAATACAATGTTGAATTAATTGGGGCTTCAAGAGAAGCAATTGATAAAGCTGAAGACAGAGAGTTATTTGATAAAACCATGAAAGGGATTGGAATAGAAACTCCAAGATCTGGCATAGCTCACTCAATGGAGGAAGCTCTGATTGTTCAAGAGAAACTTGGTTTTCCATGCATTATTCGTCCTTCTTTTACATTGGGTGGCTCTGGTGGAGGTGTTGCCTACAATATTCAAGAATTCAAAGAGATATGTGAAAAGGGCCTGGATTTGTCTCCAACAACTGAGTTGCTAATTGATGAATCTTTGCTTGGTTGGAAAGAATATGAACTAGAAGTAGTACGCGACAAAAATGATAATTGCATCATAATTTGCTCAATAGAAAATCTTGATCCAATGGGCGTTCACACTGGAGACTCAATCACAATTGCCCCTGCTCAGACACTTACTGATAAAGAATACCAAGTGCTGCGAGACCAATCTTTCAGGATCTTAAGAGAAATTGGAGTTGAAACTGGTGGAAGCAATGTTCAATTTGGGATTTGCCCAGAAACTGGAAGAGTGGTTGTAATTGAGATGAATCCAAGAGTAAGTCGCTCTTCAGCCTTAGCCTCAAAAGCAACAGGTTTTCCGATTGCAAAGGTTGCTGCCCTTTTATCCGTTGGGTTTAGTCTAGATGAACTTCAAAATGATATAACCAATGGTTTAACTCCAGCTTCTTTTGAGCCTTCAATTGATTATATCGTTACTAAAATTCCTAAATTTGCTTTTGAGAAATTCCCTCAAGCAGATGATCGACTCACCACTCAAATGAAATCTGTCGGAGAAGTAATGGGAATCGGAAGAACGTTTCAGGAATCCCTGCAAAAAGCTCTTCAAAGCCTAGAAGAGGACATGCATGGCTTTGAAAGCATTCTAGATCATACGATGAATCAAAATGAAGCTTTGCGTTACCAGCTTACATTTCCTGGTTGCAAAAGAATTCTTTATGTGGCTGATGCAATAAGGCTGGGTTGGAGTGCTGAGGAAATCAATCAATTGACTGGAATGGACTTTTGGTATTTACACCAAATAATAGATTTAGTTAATGAAGAAAATATTCTGCAAGATATGCATCTCCAGGATATAGACTTCAGCAAAATGTTAAATCTTAAACAAAAAGGATTTGCTGATCAAAGAATTGCTGATCTCACAAGATCAAATGCTATTGATGTAAGAAAGGCAAGGAAAAAACTTGGAGTTATGCCTTCTTTTAAGAGGGTAGACACTTGTGCAGCGGAATTTGCAACTGAAACAGCTTACATGTATTCAGCCTACGAAGGTGAATGTGAATCTCGTCCCACTAAAAATAAAAAAGTTGTTGTTCTAGGGAGCGGTCCAAACAGGATTGGTCAAGGTATAGAATTTGATTATTGTTGTGTTCATGCATCCTTTGCTCTTCAAGAAGAGGGCTTTGAATCAATTATGATTAATTGCAATCCTGAAACAGTTTCAACTGATTATGATACATCTGATAGATTGTATTTTGAGCCAATAACAGAAGAAAAAGTATTAGATATTATTGATTTAGAACAGCCTGAGGGAGTCATAATCCAATTTGGAGGACAAACACCGCTTAAGCTTTCAGAGACTCTCTTATCAAACAATGTAAAGATTCTTGGAACTGATGTTGATGCCATAGATAGATCAGAGGATAGAGAGAGATTTCAATCTCTTGCGAATCAATTAAACCTTAAACAGCCTCCTAACAGTACTGTTAAAAACCTTGAAGAAGCAATTAAAGTTTCAGATGACATTGGATTTCCAATTGTAGTAAGACCCTCATATGTTTTAGGTGGAAGAGCTATGGAGCTTGTTCATACGAAGACAGAGCTAGAGAAATACTTAAAAGAAGCCGTTGAGGTTTCAGACAAAAAACCAATTTTATTAGATGGATATTTAACAGATGCTATTGAGGTTGATGTTGATGTAATTTCCGATGGAAGTGAGATTCAGATTGGAGGTATTTTACAACATATTGAGCAAGCAGGAATTCATTCTGGTGACTCAGCGTGTTCTTTGCCGCCATATAGTCTTTCAAAACAAGTGCTTGAAGAAATAGAAAAACAGGCAAAAAAAATTGCTGCTGAGCTCAATGTTGTTGGATTAATGAATATTCAATTTGCTGTTCAAGATATGACTGTTTTTATTATAGAAGTAAATCCTAGAGCCTCGAGAACTGTTCCGTTTATATCTAAATGCTTGGGCCAGTCCTTGGTAAAGTTGGCTACCAAAACTATGGTGGGTAAGTCCCTGCAAGAAACTTCTTTTTCTAATGCTTTACCAAAAAATTATTTTTTTGTGAAGGAAGCTGTCTTACCTTTTGATAAGTTTCCGGCTGTCGATCCTATTCTTGGCCCAGAAATGAAATCTACTGGAGAGGTAATGGGAATTGGCTTGAGTTTTGGAGAAGCATATGCAAAAGCTCAAAAAGCTGCCAATAAAATTGTTCCTGATTCTGGGTTAGCCTTTGTGAGTGTTAAAGAATCAGATAAAAAATACCTTCCAGATTTAATACCTTTGCTTATAGATCAAGGCTTTGAGTTAATTTCTACCAAAGGAACCGCTGAAGCAATTAATAAACTTGGATACAAGTCTTCATTTATTAATAAAGTCAACGAAGGAAGACCTCACATAGTAGATGAATTATTAAATAATAAGGTCAACTTATTAATCAACACTACTGAGGGACGACAATCTATTGAAGATTCTGCGTCTATTAGAAGAACTGCTTTACAAAATAAATTATTTTGCATCACTACAATTTTTGGAGCTTTTGCAATTTTGGAAGCAATGAACAAAAATTCTAAGCACTGGATCTATCATTCCTTGCAAGAAATAAACTAATTTATTTCATTTGATATAATTTCTTTATGGAAAAAATTCCGATAACAAAAGCAGGAGAAAAAGATCTCGTAGAAAAGCTGCGTCAATTAAAAACAAAGGATAGGCCTGATATTTCGCAGGCCATTGCAGACGCTAGAGCTCATGGAGATTTAAAAGAAAATGCTGAGTATCATGCTGCAAAAGAACAACAGGGATTCATTGAAGCCAAGATTCAAGAGATTGAACATGCTCTTGGAAACGCTCAGGTTATTGATGTAAAAGATATACCTGAAACTGGAAGAGTTGTTTTTGGAGCAACGATAGATTTATTTGATATTGCAAATAATAAATCTATAACTTATAAGATTGTAGGTAATTTAGAGTCTGATCCTGAAGCTGGATTGATCTCGATTCAAACACCAATAGCTCAGGGTTTAATAGGAAAAAATGTTGGCGATGAGGTTTCAATTACAACTCCATCTGGAGCTATCGATTTTGAAATTGAAAAGGTTCAGCATCTTTAATAAATATGCATGCTGATTCGTGGGCACTTAGAGCTAAAAAACTAGGATTTCGTTCCCGTGCAGTTTTTAAATTAGAGGAAATTTTAAAAAAAACCAATAGTCTTCATAGTGATAGTCTTGTGCTTGATATAGGATCAGCGCCTGGAGGATGGTCTGAGTTAATAAAAGCTATGGCTCCTGCAGCTAGCGTTTATGCAATCGATCTTTTGCCGATGGATCCAGTGAAGGATGTATTTTTTTTTCAAGAAGACCTTATTAATATTCACAAAATTCCTGAAATTTATTCTTTAAAATTAAGATTTGACCTTGTTATTTCAGATTTAGCCCCAAATTTATCAGGTATAAGAGCGGTTGATGAAGAGAAGATATTCGACCTTAATATTGAGACCCTAAGAACGGCGTCTATTTACCTAAATAGATATAATGGTTCCTTTATCATCAAAACGTTTCAAAATAGTTTGTTAAAAAGATTTAGAACAGAAATGGAAAAGTGCTTTCATTTAGTTCAAACTTACAAGCCTGCTGCATCAAAAAGCAAATCAGGTGAGATTTATTTATTTGGAGAAAAGCCATTATGAATTCAGTTTTTAAAAATGCTTTAGTTTGGGTTTTGTTAGGCTCGGCTCTTATCTTTATCTTCAACAACGTTGAAAACGGATCTTCTTCTAAAAGAGAAATGATTTCTTACAGTCAATTTAAACAAGAAGTTTTATCCGATCGTATGGCCAAGGTTATTTATAAGGGTGACCAAATGACTATTTTTGGTGAGCGCCTTGATGGTACAAGAGTTGAAACACGTCATCCCATATATAAAAGAGATGAATCTGTTGATAATGCAATAGAGGAACTTGGAGTCGTTACAGTTTTTGAGAGCGTTGAACAACCATCAATTTGGTCCCAACTTCTAGTCGGTGCTTTTCCAATTTTATTACTTCTTGGAATATTCTTCTTTTTCATGCGCCAGATGCAAGGCGGCATGTCTGGTAGAGGAGGTCCAATGGCCTTTGGTAAGAGTAAAGCAAAACTTATGGAAGGCGGCAAAGTTACTACTACTTTTGACGATGTTGCTGGATGTGAAGAAGCTAAACAAGATGTTCAAGAGCTCGTAGATTTTTTAAGAGATCCAACTAAATTTCAAAAACTTGGTGGAAAAATCCCTAGAGGAGTTTTGATGGTTGGCCCTCCAGGCACTGGTAAAACTCTTTTAGCTAGAGCCATTGCAGGTGAGGCTAAAGTTCCCTTCTTCTCAATATCAGGGTCAGATTTTGTTGAAATGTTTGTTGGTGTTGGTGCGTCAAGAGTCAGAGATATGTTTGAGCAAGCACAAAAAAATTCTCCATGCATTGTGTTTATTGATGAGATAGATGCTGTTGGTCGTCATAGAGGTGCAGGCATGGGCGGTGGTCATGATGAAAGAGAGCAAACATTAAATCAGTTACTTGTTGAGATGGATGGTTTTGATGGAAATGATGGAGTTATTGTTGTTGCTGCAACCAACAGACCTGATGTTCTTGATCCTGCGCTCCTCAGACCTGGCCGATTTGATAGGCAAGTGGTGGTTGATCTTCCAGACATTAGAGGAAGAGAGCAAATCCTTAAAGTTCATATGAGAAAGATTCCACTTTCAAAGGATGTAGATGCATCGGTTATTGCAAGAGGTACTCCAGGATTTTCTGGAGCCGATCTGGCAAACCTTATCAATGAGGCTGCATTATTCGCTGCCAGATATGGTGATAAAAAAGTTGAGCAAAGTCATTTAGATCTTGCCAAAGATAAAATTATGATGGGCCCAGAACGTAAATCAATGATTATGACAGATGAGCAAAAGAGAATTACTGCTTATCATGAAGCAGGACATGCAATTGTAGGACGTTTAACGCCCGAACATGATCCAGTTTATAAAGTTACTATTATCCCAAGAGGAAGAGCTCTTGGAGTAACGATGTTTTTACCTGAAGAAGATAGATATATGCAGAGTAAAACTTATCTTCATAGCAGAATAGCAACTCTTTTTGGCGGCAGAATTGCTGAAGAAATCATTAATGGTAAAGACGGTATCACCACAGGAGCATCGAATGACATCGAAGTTGCAACTGGAATAGCAACAAACATGGTTACAAAGTGGGGATTATCTGATTTAGGCCCTCTTAAGTATGGTGAAGATGACTCTAGTCCCTTCTTAGGAAGGTCTGCATCAATGGCTCCTAAGGGAATTGGGGGCGAGACATCTAATAGCATAGACACTGAAGTTAGAAAGATTATTGATGTAAATTATAAAAAAGCTACTAAGTTACTAAATGATAATCTTGATAAATTACACACTATGGCTGATTCACTTCTGACATATGAAACAATTGATTCAGATCAAATAGATGACATTATGGCTGGAGCAAAACCAAGAGCTCCCAAAGACTGGGATGAGCCCAAAACCCCTAAAAAGAAAACATCTAAAAAAACTTCCATTAAAGGCCCTGCAGAAGAGTTATAATCTTTCTCCATGAGCATTAAATTTGGGACGGATGGAATTCGTGGCCCCGTTGAATCTGAAATCACTCCTGAAGTATGTCTAAGAATTGGCCACGCTGCAGGAATTGTTCTTAAGGATATGGGCTGGGACACTGTATTGATTGGAAAAGATACGAGAGTCTCAGGATATATGCTTGAATCAGCACTTCAGGCTGGATTTATAGCTTCTGGTGTAAATGTAAGATTGCTTGGCCCATTACCAACTCCAGGTGTAGCTTATCTTACAAGATCTTTAAGAAATCAATTTGGACTGGTGATAAGCGCTTCTCATAATGACTATCAAGATAATGGAATTAAGTTATTTGCAGGCACTGGAGAGAAGATTTCAAAAGAGGTAGAAAAAAGAATTGAAAAATTGCTTGAAGGTGAGTTGAAACCAGTTCCAACAGCAGACCTAGGAAAAGCAAGAAGGTTCGACGAATCTGGAGACAGATATATTGAATTCTGCAAGTCAACTGTTCCACCAGATGTTTCTTTTGAATCACTAAGAATAGTATTAGATTGTGCTAACGGTGCATGCTACAAGGTCAGCCCTTCAGTGCTGAGAGAACTTGGTGCAGAAGTGATTTCAATAGGAACTGACCCTGATGGATATAATATTAATCGTGAATGTGGATCTACGCATCCTGAAATGATCAAAGAGGAAGTCATAAGGCAAAGAGCAGATTTTGGAATTGCATTGGACGGAGATGGGGATAGAGTCGTTTTAATCGATAAAAAAGGAAATATATTAGATGGTGACGACATAATGTACATCCTTGCTTACGCTAACCCCAATAGAACAGGTCCATGGTCTGGTATTGTCGGAACCCTTATGACAAACCTTGGCTTTGAAGAAGGTGTTAAAAAATTAGGATATAAATTTAAAAGAGCTGATGTTGGTGATAAATATGTGAGTCAAGTGCTTCAAAAAGAAGGCTGGATGCTTGGTGGAGAACCATCAGGTCATATTATTTGCAGAGATTTAGTCAGCACTGGAGATGGAACTATCGCTGCTTTAAAAGTTATATCCTCACTATTGATTTTAGAAAAAGATCCTAAAGAAATTCTTCGCAACTACGCAAAAATGCCTCAAATCAATATTAATGTTGTAGTTCCAAATAAAGATATCCTCTCTGATGCTTCAATTCAAAGAAAGATAAAAGAAATCGAATCAGATTTAACAGTCGGAAGAGTGCTCGTAAGACCATCTGGTACTGAAAATAAAATTAGAGTCATGGTTGAATCAGATGATGAAAAAACTGCAACAAAATATGCAAAAGATATCGCTACCATGTTCAAAAAGATGCAATAACTTATGTCATTACGCTTAATAGCAAATTGGAAACTTAACGGTTCAAAAGAATTTAATCAAAAGTGGATCTCTAATTTTTTTAAATATTTTAACAGCCATGATTTTTCTTCATTAGGTATCGCTCCCCCTTCAATGTACATAGATCATTTAAGAGGTCTTCTTGGTAAAAATAATATTTGCCTTGGCGCTCAAAACATTGATGAAGAAGACTCTGGCGCGCGAACTGGTGAAATCTCTGCTTCTATGATCAAAGACCTTGGATGCGGATTTACTATCGTTGGTCATTCTGAAAGAAGAACTTTGTTTCATGAGTCAAATCAAGCCATATCAAAAAAGTTAATTCAGGCTAACAGATATTCTTTAGTACCAATATTATGCATTGGAGAATCAGCTGAAGAATACCAAGATAATATTACTCACGAAATTCTACATCAGCAAATTCTAGGGGCGCTTAAAGGCAGCATTGAGACTACCTCACTGATTATTGCATATGAGCCTGTCTGGGCAATTGGCTCTGGTCAAACACCGACCCCAGAGGAAATAAATTCAGTTCATGAAATGATTAAAGATGTAGTACAATCTCGGTTTCCAAAAATAGACTTAGCATCTGTTTTGTATGGAGGTAGTGTGAGCATTACTAATGCAGCATCATTGTTTGAACAAAAAAATATTGATGGTGCTTTGATTGGTGGCGCTTCACTTGATGGTAAAGAGTTTGCGTCAATTGCAAATGTCTTCAATAAAATTAAGGTTAAATAATTATGATTATTACAGCTATTAAAATTATCTGCATAATTCTGGCAATTTTACTTATAGTGCTAGTAATTTTACAGCAAGGAAAGGGCTCTGATTTGGGCTCAGCTTTTGGTGGTGGTTCGTCTAACTCTATGTTTGGAGCTGTTGGGCCATCAAACTTTCTAGGTAAATTAACTGCATTTATAGCAGCACTTTTTTTAATATTAAACTTAGCTCAGGCTGTTTTGTTAAAAAATGCCAATACTGAAGTGTTATTTACAGATGAAGAGATTCAAGAGGCCACAAAAGCTATTGAAATTCCCGTAGAGTAAATTTTTTAAAAATGGTGCCGAAAGCGGGACTTGAACCCGCACGAGCTTTCGCTCACTAACCCCTCAAGCTAGCGTGTCTACCAATTCCACCACTTCGGCTGGGTGAGGAATTATAACAAGATAACTTTTTAATACCGAAATAAATTTGAATTGACTTGACCTTCAGTACTTGCTTTCTATACACTCTATTTCTCTGCGATGCGGGGTGGAGCAGTCTGGTAGCTCGTCGGGCTCATAACCCGAAGGTCGTTGGTTCAAATCCAGCCCCCGCTACCAGTAAATTAGATACGAACTGGGGCATTAGCCCCATTTTTATTTTAGAGATATGAGAATAGAAGAAATAGAAAATGAAATTCAACCAGTTGTAATCAGTCATGGCTGTGAACTTTGGGGTATTGAATTACTGCGTGGCAAAAGAAGACCAACCATTAGAGTCTACATTGACGCAATTGCTGGTGCAACAATAGATGATTGCGAAAAAGTAGCCAAGGATCTTAATTATGAACTTGCGTTGAATGATGCATTCATTGATCAGGATTATGTTTTAGAGGTTTCTACTCCCGGAATAGATAGAAAGTTTTTTAAAGCTAAACAACTATCTTCATTTCTCCAAGAAGAGTTTGATTTAAAGTTAAGAGAAATTAAAGATGGAAAAAAAACTCTTGTTGCAAAGCTCATTGATGTGAAAAATGATGAAATCTTGTTTCACTGTGATAATGAAGAGATGAGCTTAAATTTTTTGGATCTTGATCTTTGTCGTTTAAAACCAAACTTTGAAGAACTTATGAGGATAAATAAATAATGGAAAGCATTGAAATTTTAGCGGTTGTTGAATCTGTTTCCAATGAAAAAGGGATTGACGAAGGGATAATATTTGGAGCTTTAGAGATTGCTATCGCAAGTGCATCTCTCAGACATTTTCATGAGGATGCGGATATCTCGGTTTCTATTGATCGAGATACTGGTGAGTACTCAACTCACCGACATTGGCTTGTAGAAGATGAAAATTCTGAGGAATTTCATAAAGAAACTCACATTACAGAGTCAGATTCCAAAATGACCATTGGAGATACTTTTTCTATAGATGAAGAAAACGTTACATTTGGAAGAATTGAAACTCAGGCAGCTCGTCAGGTAATGATGCAAAAAGTCAGAGAGGCCGAGAGAGACACAATAGTTGCAATGTTTAAATCTCAAGATAACTCCTTAATGAATGGAACTGTTAAAAGGGTAACAAGAGATAACATTATTGTTGATATTGGAAATGACATTGAGGCTATATTGCCAAGAGATCAGCTGTTACCAGGTGAAATATATAAAATTAATGATAGGTTGAGAGCCATTCTTCAGATCAAAGAAATAGAAGGAAGAGGCTCCCAGCTGATGTTAAGTAGAACATGCTCAGAAATGGTAACAGAGCTCTTTAGAATTGAGGTCCCTGAGATTAATGAGGACATTATTGAAATTAGAGGAATTGCTCGAGATGCTGGTTCGAGATCAAAAATTACGGTTAAAACAAATGATGGACGTATTGATCCTGTGGGAGCCTGTGTTGGAATGCGCGGTTCAAGAGTTCAGTCAGTCTCTGGTGAGCTCGGAAATGAAAGAATAGATATTATTATTTATGATGATAACCCTGCCCAAATGGTGATAAATTCTCTTGCTCCTGCAAAAGTTGAATCAATTGTCATGGATGAGGATTCACGCTCAATGGAGCTTGCCGTGAATGAAGACAATTTAGCTCTTGCTATTGGCTCAAGAGGTCAAAATATTAGACTTGCATCCAGACTTGTGGGATGGGAATTAAATATTATTAGTAGCAATGAGGCTGAAGCAAAAGAGAGAGTTGTGGAAGCAGAATTTCAAGCTAAGCTAATGAACAATCTAAGTATTGACGAAAAAGAAGCTGAGGCGCTCATTAGAGGTGGATTCCTAACCTTTGATGATGTTGCTTATGCTGAAGATGGGAAGTTATCATCAGCCATGGAAATTGATGAAGTCAGAGCTGAAGAAATTAAAGCTGCCGCTGCAGATGCTGCTTTGATGGAAGCTATGGGTGAGATTACTCAAGAAGAATCAAATTTAGAATCACTTACCGAACTAGGCTTTAGCGATGATCAAATTGAAACTCTTGTCTCTAATGCTCTTAAAAGCAAGGATGACATTGCAGAATTGGCCGTAGATGAGCTTCAAGATATTATTGAGATCACTGAAAAGAAGGCAGCAGAGATTATAATGAAGGCTAGAGAAAGCTGGTTTAATTAAAAAAAAGGAAGATATTGCATTGGGACTTACAGTAAAAGATTTTGCAAAAACCTTAAAAATTAAGGACGACGCTCTTTTGGAAAGGATGAAGGATGCTGGGCTTTCACATAGCAAATCTTCAGATGAAATCACTCCCGCAGATAAATTAGCAATACTTAAATCTTTAAAAGAACGAAAAAGTGCTGGGTCTTCTTCCGTTACATCTTCCTCAAGCAGTGGAGTTACTGTTAAATCAAAAGGTACACTTTCAAAGCCCGCTTCTTCTGTTCCTAGCTCTTCTGAGGGTCTGACAGATAATATTGAGGCTAAAAGGCAGGCAGCTGCTGAAAATTTAAAAGAACAACAGCAGAAAAGAGAAGATCAGATTAAAGAGGCCATCCGTTTAAAACAAGAACAACAACAAGAAAAGAAATCACAACAGCAAAAAACTGCTACTCAAGCAAAGCCTCAATCAAGAGTTAATGTTAAAGATCAGTTATCTCGAGCAGCTAAGGATTACTCCCGAAGAGAAACTAGTTTTAACGAGGGTTCTGAGCATCAATTTGCAAAACCTGCTGAATTTATAAAGCGTGATATAGAAGTGCCAGAAATGATTCAGGTAGGCGAACTTGCTAAATTAATGTTTATAAAAGGTGGAGAGGTAGTAAAAGTTCTTATGAGTATGGGAGTTGCAGCCTCAATAAATGATTCGATAGATCAGGAGACTGGAATCTTGGTAGCTGAAGAGCTCGGCCATAATGGAATTGCATTGAATGATTCATCTGTAGAAGATGAGATTATTGGTAATATAAATTATTCAGATAATCCTAAAACAAGAGCACCAGTTATTACAGTTATGGGCCATGTTGATCATGGAAAGACAACCTTGCTTGACTTTATACGGAAGACAAAGGTTGTTGACGGAGAGGCAGGAGGAATCACTCAACATATTGGAGCATATCAAGTGCCAATCAAAGATTCTGTTATTACATTTATAGATACTCCTGGTCACGCTGCGTTCTCATCAATGCGGGCAAGAGGAGCTAATACTACTGATGTTGTAATTTTAGTTGTGGCTGCAAATGATGGAGTAATGCCTCAAACAGAAGAAGCTATTAATCATGCTAAAGCTGCAGGTGTTTCTATCGTTGTAGCAATTAATAAAATGGATCTGCAAGATGCAGATTTAGAGAGAATAAAAGGAGATTTAGCTGCTAAAGAATTAACACCAGAAGATTGGGGTGGGAATATTCAGATGGTCCCTGTGTCTGCATTAAAGGGTGATGGAGTTGATAAACTTCTTGAAGCTGTTGCTCTGGAAGCTGAACTTCTGGAGCTTAAGGCGCATTTCAAGGGACAAGCTCAAGGAGTTGTCATTGAATCAGAATTAGATAAATTTAGGGGATCCGTAGCTACATTGCTTATTCAAAATGGAACTTTAAAAGTTGGAGATATGGTTGTTTCTGGTTCTGCTGTTGGAAAAGTAAAAAGCATTATTGGTTCAGATGGAAGTAAATTAAAATCTGCCGAACCTTCATTTGCTGTAGAAATACTAGGCCTAAGCGGTGTTCCCAATGCTGGGGAAACTTTTCAAGTTGTTAAAAATGACAAAGAGGCTCGAGAAATTGCCGAATTTAGAGAAAGCAAGCTTAAAGATCGCAAAGTATTAAAACAAAGAGACGAAAGCCTTGGCAATATATTTGAATCAATGGGTCAATCTGATAAAAAAATATTAAATGTCATCTTAAAGTCTGACGTTGCTGGAACATCTGAAGCAATTGTTGCCGCTTTATCTGATATTGGCAACGATGATGCATCTATTAAAGTAGTTGCTTCAGGAGTAGGAGGAATTTCTGAATCAGATGCAAACTTAGCTTTGGCTACAGATTCAATACTTTTAGGATTTAATGTCCGCGCAGACAATGCTGCTAAGAAAATTATTGAAGGCGAAGAAATTTTGCTCTCTTATCACAGTATTATTTATGAACTAATCGATGAAGCTAAGGTTAGATTAAGCGGTCTTTTAGATCCGATTATCAAGGAAGAAATTGTGGGAACTGCAGAAGTTCTGGAAGTCTTTAATTCTCCCAAGTTTGGTCAAGTTGCTGGATGTATGGTTATAGAAGGATCTATTTTAAAAAGTAAGCCTGTAAGAGTGCTCAGGGACGATGTTGTAATTCATCAAGGCGAGATTGATTCACTAAGAAGATTTAAGGATGACGTAGGAGAGGTAAAATCTGGAACAGAGTGCGGTGTTGGTATTAAAAATTATAAAGATATAAGACCAGGAGACAAGGTAGAAGTTTTTGATAGAAAAGAAGAGGCTCAAAGCATCGCATAACATGTCCTCAACAAGAGCACCGAAGATTGAAGATTTTCTAAAAAAAGAAATATCCCAAATTATTTCTTCACAAGCCAAAGATCCGCGCTATCAGTTTCTTAATATAGTTGATGTAAAGTGTTCACCTGATCTTGGTGTTGCCAAGGTTTTTTATACTATTATTGACGGAGATATTTCTGATTCACCTAATAGTAAATCTCTTGAAAAATTTTCTTCAATGGTCAGATCAAAACTTTCAAAATTCATGCAAATTAGAAGAGTCCCCAAACTTATATTTAAATATGATGAAAGTCTCGAGAGGTATAACAATATTGACGCATTATTAAAATCTCTCAATGATTAACGGCTTTCTTCTAATTGATAAAGAATCAGGAATCACATCTTCAAGGGTAGTGCAGATAATAAAAAAAAAATTCAATTTTAAAAAGGTTGGACATCTAGGCACATTAGATCCGATGGCTAGAGGTCTATTAATTCTAGCAGTGAATAGAGCTACCAAATTTTCATCTCTTTTATTGCAAAGCAAAAAGTCATATCAAGCAGAAGTAACCCTAGGCCAACAGACTGATACTGACGATGCAGAAGGAGAAGTTATCTTTAACCATGATGTTGTATGTAACGAGCAGGAGGTGAGTGAAAAGTTATTATCATTTCTTGGAGAAAGTCTGCAATTTGCTCCTGCATACTCTGCTCTTAAACACAAAGGTAAGCCAATGTATAAATATGCAAGAGATGGAATTAAGGTAGATAAAGAGGCTAGAAAAATAAAAATTGATAAAATAGATAATATTTCTACGAACCTACCAAAAGTTTCATTTAACATAACATGTTCAAAAGGAACCTATATTCGTTCTATTGCAAGAGATTTAGGTAATCAACTTGGATGCGGAGGCCATCTTTCGGGATTAATTAGAACCAGCCAACAAAATTTTTCTATTGATGATGCCAATCAAATAGATATTGTGAGTGAAGATAATATTATCTCTCTTGAAAATGCATTTGACGATTTGAACTCTATTACCTTGAATCAGAGTGATACCAATGCATTCATAAATGGTATAACTCTTCAGCTAAAAATAGATCATGATAATTTATTGAGAGTATATGATTCATCTAAAAAGTTCATTGCTATCGGAAAAAATAATGCTGAAGGCTTCAAGCACGAATACCTTGTTTAAAACCTAAATTAGTAATAAGCTACATCATCTTAAACTTTAGATATGCAAGGTTTAAGTTTATTTTAGGAGCATATCCAAGGAGAAAAACATGGCTTTATTAAAAGAAGAAAAGAATCAAATTGTTAAAGAGTTTCAGAACAGCGCAGCCGATACTGGCTCACCAGAAGTTCAAATAGCGCTTCTTACTGAGAACATCAATAAACTTCAATCTCATTTTAAAATTCATAAAAAAGATCATCATTCAAGAACCGGTCTTATTCGTATGGTTAACTTGAGAAGAAAGCTTTTAGCTTATCTAAAAAGAAAAAACCTAGATAGCTATCAAGAAATAATTAAATCTCTTAAATTAAGAGGATAACAAAGGAAAATCGTGGAAGAAAATAAATTAAATACTCAATCCGTGGAGTTTGAATACGGAAATAAAACTGTAAAGATTGAAACAGGAAAAATTGCAAGACAGGCTACATCTAGCATCATTGTAACAATTGACAAGCTTGTTGTTATGACGACTATGGTTGCAAGAAAAGAAGCTGATCCAAGGAAAGATTTCTTTCCATTGGCTGTTTTTTACCAAGAGAAATTCTATGCTGCAGGAAAGATTCCTGGAGGATATTTTAAAAGAGAGGCTAGACCAACTGAGCAGGAAACCCTTACATCAAGATTAATAGACAGACCTATTAGGCCTCTGTTTCCTGAAGATTTTAAAAATGAAATTCAAATTTTTTGTACTGTTTTGTCTGCTGATAAAAATATTAACCCTGATATAGCATCCTTGATTGGTGCCTCTGCAGCACTTTCAATTTCAGGAGTACCTTTCCAAGGTCCTCTTGGTGCAGCTAGGGTAGGGTTTATCGATAATAATTACGTTCTAAATCCATCACCAACTGAGCTTGAGACTTCTTTGTTAGATATGGTAGTTGCTGGCACAGAAGATGCTGTTTTGATGGTTGAATCAGAAGCAAGCGAGCTCAGTGAAGACTTGATGTTAGGCTCAGTTTTATTCGGACACCAAGAGATGCAAAAAGTTATTAAAGCTTGTTCTGATTTAAGAGCAAAAATCAATCCAACTCCATGGGAGTTTGCTGAAGATGAGGTCACTGCAGATTTTAAAGTGAAAATTGCTAATGACCACACTGAAGAAATTTCTGCAGCATTTAAGATAGCTGACAAAGCAGATCGCGGTGAAGCAATTCATGCAATCAAAGAAAAAATAAATGATGCTAATGAAGAATTGGATGACATAGAAAGAGGCAAGCTTATGAATGCCTTTAAATCTGTAGAAAAAGATGTAGTAAGAAAAAGCATTCTTTCAAACGAGCCTAGGATTGATGGCCGTGATTTGGATACTGTAAGACCTATATTTGTAGAAACAAGTGTCCTGCCTAGTGTGCATGGTTCTTCTTTGTTTACTCGAGGGGAAACACAAGCTTTAGTAGCTGCCACACTTGGCTCAACAAGAGATGCTCAAAGAATAGAAAGCTTAAATGGCGAACAATCAAACCCCTTTATGCTCCATTACAATTTCCCTGCCTATAGCGTAGGCGAGATTGGGATGCCCCTTGGACCAAAACGAAGAGAGATTGGTCACGGCAACCTTGCTAAAAGAGCAATTAAGGCTGTTCTTCCAGATTCAGAAGAATTTGGATACACACTTAGAGTAGTTTCAGAAATAACAGAATCGAATGGATCAAGCTCCATGGCTTCTGTTTGCGGGACCTCACTTTCGTTAATGGATGCCGGCGTTCCTATTTCTAATCCGGTTGCTGGAATTGCAATGGGACTTATTAAAGAAGAAAAAGATTTTGCAGTCCTTACAGATATTCTTGGTGACGAAGATCATCTTGGTGATATGGACTTCAAAGTTGCAGGTACCAAAGATGGTGTTACGGCATTGCAGATGGATATTAAAGTTCAGGGAATTACTGCAGAAATTATGGAGTCAGCATTGGAGAAAGCAAAAAATGCAAGAATGCATATTTTAGAAAAAATGAATGATGTCATTTCTGCGCCAAAAGAATTATCAGATAATACCCCCGCAATGAAAAAGATAACTGTTCATCAAGATAAAATAAAAGAAATCATTGGCAAAGGTGGTGCTGTAATTAAGGGCATGCAAGCAGACACAGGTGCATCTGTAGACGTGAATGACGATGGTGTGGTTACTATTTTTGGTGAAACACAATCTATTATGAAAGCAGCACTTGAAATTATTGAAGGAATCATTGAAGACCCAGAACTAGACAAAGTTTATGAAGGTAAGGTTGTAAAAATTGTAGATTTTGGTGCTTTCGTTAATATTTTACCAGGCAAAGATGGATTGCTTCATGTTTCAGAAATTTCTTCTGAGAGGGTAGAGAACGTTTCAGATGTATTATCTGAGGGAGATATCATTAAGGTCAAGTTAATTGGATTTGATCGTGGAAAGATGAAATTATCTAAGAAAGTTTTAGACCAATAACCAATCACTAAATAAACAACACTTATATTATATAAGTAGTATCATTTATTTTGATAGGATGCAAAACCGTTAAATGTCAAATTTAGCTGGTTTTTTCATACACATTTATTGTTCCTAGTTTATTTTTATGGTTTTATAGGTTAACTAACCATGCAAACCATAGGGGGAAATTATGGATAATGCATTTAGAATGTTAAGCGACCTAGTTAGTAATTTAACTAGTGTTATCGTTGGAATCTTGGGACTTGGTATCGTTGGAAGCCTTGCTTTCGGTGATATGATGGGACTTGATGTAATTGGAAATATTACAGCATTAGTCGAATCTCTTGCTTCTAGCGGTGTTGTAGGACTACTAGTATTAGCAGTTCTGTATAGCTTAGTTAACAGATAAGCGCTTGCTTAATCTTTGTTAGAAAGGGTCACTAGGCCCTTTCTAACTTATTTAAGAATATGAATCTTAATAACGCTCTCACTAAACTTACAGCTTTTTTTAACAAGCTATTAAAATTATTATTGCCTCTGGTAGCAGTCTCATTGTTATTGGGAATTATCCTAGGTCCTAACACTCCATTTGTTGGAGATGTCTATAAAAATGTTACTGATGTCTTAAATATGCTTGGGGAAGATGGCCTTTTAGTTTTAGTTTCTTTGTTAATAATTTTGATATTTCTTAGAAAAGACTAGACAAACCAGAGCACTAATTTCTAGATTGCTCATCTGGTTAAATAATATATATTTACCGAGATTTTTTTACTAGTGGTGGCTATGGGTGGAATTGAACCACCGACCCCAGCGTTATGAGTGCTGTGCTCTAACCATCTGAGCTACATAGCCAAGTGCTGAAATGATAAAGAACTTCGATTATAAGTCAAACGTTAAATTTGAAGTGAATTACATCTCCATCCTTCACCAAATAATCTTTCCCCTCAAGCCTTAACTTACCATCTTTTTTGGCTCCAGACTCTCCGTTACTACTTATAAAATCCTCGTAAGATATAACCTCAGCCTTAATAAAACCCCTTTCAAAGTCAGTATGGATAACGCCTGCTGCTTGAGGAGCTAAAGAATTTTTATAAACTGTCCAAGCTCTTGATTCTTTTGGACCAGATGTAAAAAATGTTTCAAGCCCTAGTAACTTATATCCTGCTAATATAATTTTGTTTAATACAGGCTCATCCATTCCAAGCAGCTCAAGATATTCTGCTTGTTCTTCTTCCTCTAATGCAGCTAATTCGTGCTCTACCTTAATAACAGCAGGAATGATATCAATGCAATTGCTCTTTGCATAATTATTTAAATCATCAATATTATTTTTTGATTCATCATCAGATAAATTTGCAACTAAGACCATGGGTTTTGTTGAAAGCAAATTCATGCTCTCAATGAATTTTATTTCTTCAGGTTGAAAATTATCAAGCCTTGGTAAATTTCCACTTTCCATAAGTCCCTTTAAGGTCTGAATTATATCTTTCTGCTTTGTTGCCTCTTTATCTCCGGACCTTATTAATTTTTCTAATTTTTGATCTCTTTTTTCAAGTACCTCAAGGTCTGAAAAAATTAATTCCAGATTAATAGTCTCAACATCTTTTAATGGATTGATTGCACCATCAACATGCACAACATTTTCATCATCAAAGCATCTTACAACGTGAAGTAGTGCATTCATTTCTCTAATATTTGATAGGAACGCATTTCCAAGTCCTTCACCCTGTGAAGCACCTTTTACGAGTCCGGCAATATCAACGAAACTCATTGAAGTTGGGATTACTTTTTCAGAATTTACAATATCGTTAATGCTATCTAGTCTTTTATCAGGAACATTTACTATTCCAAGATTGGGTTCAATTGTGCAAAATGGAAAGTTCTCTGCTGGAATAGAAGATTTGGTTATCGCATTAAATAATGTTGATTTTCCAACATTAGGTAAGCCTAAAATTCCACATTTGAAACCCATCTTTATTCAGTATGAAGTTTTATTTGAGCATTTTGAATATCATTGTTGCTTAAAAGCTCAATAATATTATTAAATTTATAAAAACTTTCTAGCATTGAATCTTTTTCAGTTGGTTTAAATTTACCTAAAACCCAGTTTGTTACATCCACTTTATTACCAGGATGACCGATACCCACTCGCAATCTTATAAATGATTGGCCTAAATGAGCAATTATGCTTCTTAAACCATTATGACCCCCATGGCCTCCACCTATCTTTAATTTTAGGTTTCCAAGAGGCAGGTCCAAATCATCGTGAATAATAATTATTTGTTCGAGGTTAAATTTTTTGTGTTTTACTATTTTATTAATTGAGCGACCAGATTCATTCACATACTTATCAGGATATCCCCATAGAATCTTATTATCAGGAGATTCAGCAATGGTAGCTTCAATTATTTTCTTTGATTGAAGTTCTAGATTAGAACCTGTTGAGATGCTCTTAACCCAGTCTTTTCCAATATTATGCCGAGTCCCATTGTATTGCGCACCAGGATTGCCTAGGCCAATAATGCAAATATTAGGCACAGATATTAATAACCTTAATCACTTGATTCTGTTTCTTCAGGAGTCTCATCATTAGCATCATCCTGGTCTTTAGATGCCTCTTCTTCCTCAGAAACATCACCTTCTTCTCCTTCAGCTAAGATTTCTGGTTCTTCTTCTTCAGCTCTAGGAGGATTGACAGAGACAATCATTTGATCATTTTCCTCATCAAAACCTGGTATTTCAGCTCCTTCTGGTAGAGTGATTTCTGATAAACGTATTGCTTCGTTTAGCATTAAGTTAGTAATGTCAATTTCAATAGCTTCCGGTATATCACCAGCCAAGCAAGCTATTTCTATCTCTGAAATTGTTTTAGCTAAAACACCGCCTTCTGTTTTAACTCCCTCGCATTCCTCTTCGCCATTAAATCTAAAAGGAACAACAACTTTTAGTTTTGTTTTTCTAGATACTCTTTGAAAGTCTGCATGAAGAAATTTACCTTTTACCGGTTCTCTCTGCAGTTCCTTTAAAACAACTTTTTCTTCATTACCCTCAAGCATAATTTTTAAAACCTGAGTATAAAAAAGTTCATTTTCTGATGCTTTTGTAAGCTCATTTAGCTTCAATTTTATATTTTTTGACTCTTCTTCATTACCATAAATAATTGCAGGGACCATAGAATCTTCTCTTCTAATTTCCCTAGTTTTATTTGTCCCAGTTCTAATCCTTAGATCTGCATTTAATTTAATTTCATTTGACATTAGTCACACCTTTTTACTTAACATTACAAAAACAGAGCACTCAGCGACTCCTCATTGTTTAGTCTTCTAATGCACTCAGCAATAGTGGGGGCAAGAGAAATGACGCGTATTTTACTGCATTTTTCCGCTTCTAGGGACAAAGAAATTGAATTGGTTACAACTAATTCATCTATGGACGATTCAGAGATTCTTTCAATAGCAGGACCGGATAATACTGGATGAGTGATATATGCTTTAACCTTTGCCGCACCAGCATCTTTCAAAGCTGAAGCTGCGTTGCATAAAGTACCGGCTGTATCGATGATATCGTCTGGAACAATACAACTTTTTCCCTCTACATCCCCGATAATGTTCATAACCTCAGATTCGTTTGGCGAAGCTCTTCTTTTATCAATAATTGCTAGATCAGACTCATCTAAAAATTTTGCTAATGCTCTCGCCCTTACGACTCCTCCAACGTCTGGAGATACAACTAGTATTTTTTCATCTTTTGATGTTCTTGATTTGATGTCATCATGCATAATTTTTGTTGCATAAACATTATCTGCAGGCATATCAAAAAAGCCTTGAATAGATTCTGAATGAAGATCCACGGTCAAGACTCTATCTACGCCAACAGAATTCAACATATCAGCTATCACTTTTGCACTTATTGGCACTCTTGCAGATCGAACTCTTCTGTCTTGACGAGCATACCCATAATAAGGGAGGATTGCTGTAATTCTTGAGGCAGATGATCGTTTAAGAGCATCAGTGATCAACATCAATTCCATTAAATTTGCATTTGAGGGAGAGGAAGTTGATTGAATAATAAAAGCTTCATGGCCACGAACATTCTCTAGAATTTCGACCTTAATCTCTCCATCAGAAAATTTCCCTAAATCAATGTTTCCTAATTTAAGACCAAGTATTTTAGCTATTTCTTCAGACAGCACAGTTGAAGCTGATCCTGAAAAAATACCAACTGTTTGTTTATTAATCATTTTTCTTATTGTTGGCTGGGGTGGCTGGATTCGAACCAGCGCATGACGGGATCAAAACCCGTTGCCTTACCGCTTGGCTACACCCCATTATGTTAAGTAAGTTAATAATGGTGAACATTGTAAAGGTTCGCAAAAAGAGTGTCTCCATTTACTAGGAATTTTTTTTAAAGTTTTTCTAATATCATCATTATCGCTGTATTCATAAAATATTGTTGAACCAGTTCCAGATAATCTGGGATTGTTCATTTTGACAAGATCATTAAAAACTATATTTACCTCTTTATATTTATCAAGAAATAAAGGTAAAAAAGAATTCTCTTCATTTTCACCTATCATTTCTTGATCATGCCTGCTTAATTTATCCCATTCTCTAAATAATTCTTGAGTTGAGCTTTCAACCAGAGGAAATAACAAAAGGTATTTTTTTTTATTTATAGATTTTTCTTCAAGGAATTGGTCACCTATGCCAGTTGCATGTGCATTTTTTCCATAAATAAAGAAAGGTACATCGGCTCCAAGTTTCACACCAATCTCTCTTAGGTTTTCGCATGATAGACCAAGTTGAAATAAAACATTGGTTCCAATTAATGCAGCTGCAGCATTTGAACTTCCCCCTCCTAAACCCCCGCCAATTGGAATGTTTTTTTCAATATTTACATCACAAGATATTTCTTTTCCTGTATATTCTGAAAGTGCTTCAATAGCTTTAAAAACTATGTTCTTTTTGCCATCTATTGAAAGACTAGCATTTGTTTTTACATTAATATTTTTATTTGACGTTTTTTTGATAAGCATATCGTCAAATAAATTAATAAGTTGAAATTGAGTATTTATTTCATGCATTCCATCGATCCTTTTGCTTAAGATTGATAGATTAAGGTTCAATTTAGCTGGACATTTCATTGCTATGCTATTCACGTTTCAAGGCTCCATTTATGGTTAAATCATTAAAAGCTTTAAAACTAAAAGAAAAAACATCAACTTCCTCAAATTCACATCTTAGCTGAAAATCATTTTTATCTAAGATAAATAAATTTTGAGAAGGGCTCAAGATATCAAAACAAGAATAAAAAAAATTAGCATATTCTTTCTTATTTGCATTTTTAAATACAGATAAATCCAAATTAATTGTCTCTGAATAAGAAGAAAATCCTTCATAGGGATTAAATTTTATCTTTATTAGATTACCTAAAAAAGGCTTGCTAACCTGTATAATAAGGTCTTCATAAAACACTACTATTCTTACTGTAAAGTTAGATACTTTATTATTTTGTGAGAGGGAGAGTTTACCAACATACTTTTTTTCTGAAAAAGTTGATGGAGATAATGATGAGCATGAAGTTAAAAATATCACAAAAAAAACTAAATTAAATTTTATTATGGAGTTACAGTTATTTGGCATAAATCATAAAACTTCAAAGTTATCTGAAAGAGAGCTCTTTATTATAAATGACTCAAATAAAGATGACTTTAAAATTTTTTTTAAAGATGAGTTTGAAGAACTCGTTGAATCCTTTTTTGCTCTTTCAACTTGTAATAGGACCGAGATATATTTTTATGGTCACTCAGGAACAGCCATTTCAATAGCACAAAAAACTTTTGATTTTTTAGGTTGCGATGATTCAGTAAAAGAGGGTTTGTATTTTCTTGGGGGCGATAGAGCCATTGAACATATGTGTTGTGTTGCTAGCGGCCTAGATTCTCAGGTTTTAGGAGAGCAAGAAATTTTGGGGCAATTCAAGAAAGCTACTCAAACATTTATTAAGTTGAAGACTCTAAACGGAAAGCTGCGACGTTTAACAGACGAAATAATATCCATAGCAAAAGCAGTTAGAACAGAAACTAAAATTGGTTTCAATCCTTTGTCCATGTCAGGTCTTTCGTTGAAAATTGTTCAAGAAATTTTCGAGGATCCTGCTCAACAAAAATTAACTATAGTTGGAGCTGGTGAGATGGCAATGAGCGTCATCCACAATTTTTACGAAAATGGAATTAAGAATATTCATGCTGTAAATAGATCCAAAAAATTCTTGCAGATCAATGAATCGCTGAGCCTTGTTACAAATAATCTATCAAGGCTTGGATCGCTTATTCAATCAACTGATATCTTAGTCACATCTGTAAATTCACCTTTACCTATTATTGGCAAAGGCTTGATAGAAAATGCCATGAAAGAAAGAAAAAATAAACCTATGCTGCTTATAGATTTAGGAGTGCCCAGAAATATAGAAGATCAAGTAAGAGATCTAGAATATGCATATCTTTTTACAATAGAGGACATTGAGCATGTTACCCAAGAGAATCTAGAAGAACGATCTATTGAGGCCAAAAGAGCAAAGATACTTATTCAAGAGAGAGTCAAAGCTTTAAGCCAAGATAAGATAAAAAAAGAAAATCGCAATGAGGCATATGAGGTTCTTAAAAATATTTGCGAAGTTATGAGTGAAAAAGATTTGTTAGCACTCATGAGTTCAGATCATCCATACAAATACTTAAAAAAAATAGATGTAGCTTCAGCTGATCAATTAAAGCAGATTGCTGTTCTAAGCCCTCATGCTATTTTTTCAATGATTCAGGAAATTCGAAGTGCTTGAAGTTTCTATCATTAATAAACTAGAGAGTTTAAGGTCTAGATCTAATGAAATTTATGAAGCTCTCGCAAAAGAAGGTGCCACAAATGATATGGCTAACTTTACACAACTAAATAAAGAGCATGCTGAGATATCACCCATCGTTGATTTATTTAAATTGCTTCAAGATACTGAATCAGAATTACTAGGAGCAAAAGAACTGTTGGATTCAGGAGACCTGGAGCTAGTAGAGCTTGCAAAAATTGAAGTTGCTACAAATCAAGATAAAATTTTAGAGCTTGAAAAAAGCCTTAAATTTATGCTTTTACCTAAAGATCATGCTGATGATGGAGCGGCATATTTAGAAATAAGAGCAGGCGCAGGAGGTGATGAGGCCGCGATATTTGCTGCTGATTTATTTAGGATGTATTCCCGATTATCTGAGCGACAAGGCTGGAAATTAGAGATTGTAAATATAAAACAATCAGAGCCCAGTGGGTTGAAGGAGGTTGTGGTTAAAATAAACGGTCAAGGTGTATTTAAATTCCTTAAATTTGAGTCGGGTGTGCATAGGGTACAGCGTGTTCCAGAGACTGAGTCTCAAGGGAGAATCCACACTTCAACAGTTACAGTGGCAATTCTTCCTGAAGTTGATGAGGTGCAAGATATAGAAATAGATAAAAGCGAGTTAAGAGTTGATACTTATAGAGCATCTGGTGCGGGAGGACAGCACGTTAATAAAACTGATTCTGCTGTTCGATTAACTCATATTCCTTCTGGAGTTGTTGTCGAATGTCAGGATGATAGATCCCAGCATAAGAATAAAGCAAAAGCTATGGCATTGTTGGCTGCAAAATTAAAGCAGAACGAAATAGATGAGCAGCAAAATACTATTGCTAGCGAAAGAAAAATTCTTGTTGGTACCGGCGATAGAAGCGAAAAAATTAGAACTTATAATTTTCCCCAAGGACGCATAACTGATCATAGGATCAAGTTAACTCAGCATAATCTAGATCAAGTTATGGACGGAGATATGATCTCCATCTGCCAAGCTTTGATTACAGAGAATCAATTAGCTCAGCTATCGAATCTGGAAGAATCTTCATAATTGAATCAAGAACTAAAATCATTCTTTTTGCATGCCAAGTCGAATGCAAGCAAACATAAATACATAATTCGAGACCTAGGCTACTTTTTAAAATCTCTTGGAATCAGCGATACCGTTATTGCTTTGGAGGATAACCTTAGGCTTTCAAAAGAGCAAAGTTTAAAAATAGAAATGTTTTTTTCATCCTACCTTGAAGGGTTACCCATAGATTATATTTTGAATGAGTCAGTGTTCTATGGAAATAAATTCTATATTGATTCAAGAGTTTTGATTCCTCGACCTGAAACAGAATTCATTGTTGATTGGGCTCTAGATTTGCAACTAAAAAAAAACTCGCTTATTGCAGAGCTTGGAACTGGATCAGGCTGCATTTCTATTTCACTTGCGTTAGAAAATCCTAACCTCAAGATTATTGCTACAGATATTTCAAATGACGCTTTAGATGTAGCTAATCTTAACGTTAATTCCCATGATGTAAGAAATATATTATTAGTAAAATCTCACTGGATTTCTTGTATACAAAGAGAGTCTCTTGATTTAATTATTTCAAATCCTCCATATTTAAAACCGAATGATCAACATCTTAAGGATTTAAAACATGAGCCCATAATCGCACTAATAACAAAAAATGGATTAGAAAGCTTTCATGAAATTGCGGTCCAGGCAATCTCACGTTTAAAATCAGGAGGAAAAATTATTTTTGAACATGGCTGCTCTCAAGCTTATGAGGTTTCAAAAATTCTTAAGGAAAATGGTTTTAAAAATATTCTTTCTGAACAAGATCTGCAGGGCTTAGATCGTTATACTCATGCAGAAAAATTATAAAATTTAAATTTCAACATGAATAATTTATAGATTTGCTATTATGATATTTTCTCAAGCAATTAACTGCTCAGTTCACCAGATCGATTAAGAATTCTTTCTGCCTTTGAGCAGAACAATTTAAAATCATATTTCTATTGTTCCAAAGAAGATTTAGAATATTAGTTAAATGAAAAAGAGGATATTTTAATGAAAGGCAATATGATGAACTGGGGTTTGACAATCCCACAAGCAATTTTACATGCAGAAAAATATAATGTTGACGGACAGCTTATTTCAAGAGAGCTTGATGGATCAATAAATTCGACCACATACGGAGCATCAATTAAGCGTTCAAAAAGACTTGCAAATGCTCTTACAAAGCTTGGAGTAAAGATTCATGATAGAGTTGCGACCATTGCTTGGAATAATAGCAGGCACTTTGAAACGTATTTTGCAGTATCTGGTATGGGAGCAATCTTGCATACACTTAATCCAAGATATTCTCCTGATCAATTGATATACATTCTTAATCATGCAGAGGATAGCGTATTAATTATTGACCCAACGTTTATTCCTTTGGTTGAAAGTGTTCAAGACAAATTAGATACAGTTAAAACAATAATCATTGCTTCTTCAAAAGATGCAATTCCTGAAAATAACTTAAATAACCCTCTAAGTTATGAAGAATTAATTAACGATGAGCTGGATGAATTTGATTGGCCTGAGATGGCCGAAGATGATGCAGCATCATTATGTTACACATCAGGCACAACTGGAAATCCTAAGGGAGTCTTATACTCTCACCGATCAACAATTCTGCATGCAATTTCTATTTCTGGAACTATGGGTTTTGAATCATCTAGTTCGGTATTGCCAGTTGTCCCCATGTTTCATGTAAATGCATGGGGCGTCCCATATTCAGCTCTTATTAATGGTTTTACACTAGTGCTACCCGGTCATGCACTAGATGGTGAGTCTTTATATGAGCTTGTACAAAAAGAATCTGTAGACTGTCTTCTGGGCGTTCCAACGGTTTGGTTGGGATTATTGCAATATTTAGAGGGTAAAAATCTCAAGCTTGATTCTGTTGATCAAGTTTTGGTTGGAGGTTCAGCCGCTCCTTACTCAATGATCAAAGCCTTTGATGAACAACATGATGCATTTCTTACTCATGGTTGGGGGATGACTGAAATGAGCCCTTTAGGAACTATCAATACTCCTACCAAAAAAACAATGAGTCTTCCAATAGAAGATAGGTATCAATTGCAAACAAAGCAAGGTTATCCAATGTTTGGAGTAGAAATAAAAACTGAAGATGATCAAGGTAATGAGCTTCCTAGAGATGGAGAAGCCAGCGGCGCTCTAAAAGTTAAAGGTCCATGGATTATGCATACTTACTATAAATCAGACGGTCCAGCGGTAGATGATAAAGGTTGGTTTGATACTGGAGATGTTGCAACCATTCATCCTGATGGCTGTATGCAAATTGTAGATAGGGCAAAGGATGTCATTAAAACAGGTGGTGAGTGGATAAGCTCTATAGATTTAGAAAATGCTGTCCTTACTCATGAAAATGTTCTAGAGGCATGTGTTGTGGGCGTACCTCATCCAAAATGGGATGAAAGACCTTTACTTTTTCTTATAACAAAAGATGGCAATGAAATGGATAAACAAGAAATCAATGATTTTCTTTTGCAGAAAGTCGTGAAGTGGTGGCTACCAGATGACATCATCTTTGTAAAAGAGCTTCCTCATGGAGCAACTGGAAAATTATTGAAAGTTGAATTAAGAGAAGAATATAAAGAACACTTAATGGAGAAATAAAATGGCAATAACAATAGTTAAACCTGAGGATTTGCAAGATTATGTTGGAAAAGAGTTAGGAGCTACTGAGTGGTTTAAAGTTGATCAAGATAGAATTAATAAATTTGCAGATGCAACAGAAGACCATCAATTTATTCATGTGGACTCTGAAAAAGCTACTCCAATTTTTGGCTCAACAATTGCACATGGTTTTCTTTCGTTATCATTGGTTGCAGGCCTTGGTAAAGACACAGCACTAGTGGTTGAAGGGGCAAAAATGGGTCTAAATTATGGACTTGATAAAGTCAGATTTTTAAGTCCTGTAGCAGTTGATTCTAGGGTGAGACTCCACACTACAATTGCTGACATTACAGAAAAAAATCCGGGTCAATATCTTGTTAAAGCGTCTGTATCTATGGAGATAGAAGGTGTTGAAAAACCAGCATATATTGCAGAAACATTATCTATGTGGATTATATAACCCAAAAATTTTTTTATTTATGCAATTAGTTTTTTCAAGGTTTGGATACTTACTATGCATAATTTCTGTCCTGAGTGCCTCAATTTTTTTGCTTGAATATGGGTTTAGCGAATTAGAAGTCTTACTCTTTGCAGGCATTGGCTCAATTTTATTTACTGTAATTGGGGAGTTTTTTGTACCTTTATATACAGATTGGAGACCAAATTTTAAAGAAAATTTTTTTCCAGATGCGTCACTTTTTGTCTTAAATTACATCGTATTTCAAAGTCAATTGTTACAGATTTTTCTTACTTCTGTAGCTATAAAATTTGCTGGGGGAGGGTTTGATCTTTGGCCGTCAGATTTAAACATATTTACACAACTAGTTATTGCTTTAATCATTTCTGAGTTTGGGCTTTACTGGTTCCATAGGGGCTGTCATGAGATTCCCCTTTTATGGAGATTTCATAGTATTCATCATAATCCTCAAAGACTTTATTGGTTTAATGCAACAAGATTTCATTATGTTGATGTGACGCTGCTTCAGGTTTGTGGAATAGTGCCTTTATTAATTTTAGGCGCAGAGGCTAAGATTATCGCATTAGTAACTATTTTCAGTACTGTTCACGGATTTTGGCAGCATGTAAATGCTAAGCAAGACCAACGAATTCTAAATTACTTTTTTTCTGGGCCAGAACTGCACAGATGGCATCATAATTTTAAGCCAGAAATAGCAAATCATAATTACGGAAATAATCTAATTATATGGGACCACGTATTTAAAACTTTTTATTGGCCAAAAGATAATAGCGAAGAATTAAAAAATGTGGGTGTTCAGGGAAATCTTGCAAACAGTATCAAATCAATGATCTTGGATCCTTTTAAAAGATAGATTACTTTGTTAATTTTTCTTTAAGAATTTTATTAACCGTTTGAGGGTTAGCTTTGCCTTGCGTTTCTTTCATTACCTGACCAACAAAAAAGCCAAGCAGTTTATCTTTTCCGCTTTGATAGCCCTCAACTTGGTCAGGGTTATTTGCGATAACTTCATCAACAACCTTTTCGATTGAATCATCATCAGTTATTTGTTTTAAGCCTTTAGTTTCAATAATTTGATCAGGGGATTCTCCAGAAGAACACATTTCCTCAAAAATTGACTTAGCGATTTTTCCAGAAATGGTTTGATCATCGATTCGGTTAATTAATACTGCAACGTTTTCAGCGCTCAACTTTGATTCATTAATCTCTATTGTTTCTTTATTAAGAAATGCGCTGATCTCGCCTATTAACCAATTCGATAAGAGTATGTAGTTTTTTGTTTTTTGGACTGCAGCATCAAAGAAATCCGCCATGGACTTAGATGAGGCTATAATTTGAGCATCATATATCGCTAAACCATATTCCTTTTGATATCGTGCCTTTTTTTCTTTTGGCAGTTCTGGGAAATGATCTTTTATTTCTTGCATTTCTGAATCTGAAATTACCACCGGCAATAAATCTGGTTCAGGAAAATATCTATAGTCGTTAGCAAACTCTTTCGATCTCATTGGACGAGTCTCATCCTTATAACTATCATATAGTCTAGTTTCTTGGATCACATTTCCTCCACTTTCAAGAACTTGAACCTGTCTTTTTATTTCAAAATTAATTGCTTTTTCAATAAACTTAAAGGAGTTAATATTTTTTATTTCAGTTCTTGTACCCAATTTAGAATCACCTTTTTTTCTGATTGATACATTGGCATCACACCTCAGAGATCCTTGAGACATATTGCCATCTGAAACATCTAAAAATGTAACTAACTGATGCATTGCTTTCATGTAAGAGACGGCTTCTTTAGCATTTGAAATTTCTGGCTCTGAAACAATTTCAAGCAAAGGGGTGCCAGCTCTATTTAAATCAATTGCAGAAAACCCATCAAATTCATCATGAATAGATTTACCTGCATCTTCTTCTAAATGAGCGCGCGTAATATTTATAGTCTTGATTCCAGAATCAGTTTGAATATCTATCTTTCCTCCAAGAACAATAGGAAGATCCATTTGAGTAATTTGATATCCTTTAGGCAAATCAGCATAAAAATAATTTTTACGGTCAAAAATAGAGGTTTGATTAATTTTTGACCCTACAGCCATTCCAAAGCGTATAGCCTTATAAAATGCCTCTTTATTTACTGAGGGCAGCACTCCTGGCAAGCCACAGTCAATGAGATTCACATTAGTATTTGGACTTTTGCCAAATGTTGTCGAGGCCCTTGAAAATAATTTTGTTTTTGTTGAAAGTTGAACATGAGTTTCAAGCCCAATAACAGTTTCCCAGGTCATTAGAATTCCTCCATGCTGGGTCTCTCTAGATGAAATTCTGAGTTTTGCTGAAATATATGGGCAGCATTAAGCAGTAGATCTTCTTTTAGAAAATTACCAATAAGTTGTAATCCAACTGGAAGGCCGTTAACTTTTCCATGCGGTATAGATATTGCCGGCAAGCCAGCTAGATTTGATGAAATTGTAAAAAGATCTTCAAGATAAAGCTCAACAGGATTCTGCACTCCTTTGCTTCCAAATGCAAAAGCAGTTCCCGGTGATGTGGGAGTCATGATTAAATCAATAGATCTAAATGCAACCTCAAAATCATTCTTTATTAATCGCCTAACTTGCTGAGCTTTTTTGTAATAAGCGTCATAATATCCAGCCGAAAGAGCGTATGTTCCTATTAAAATTCTTCTTTTTACCTCATCACCAAAACCCTCGCTTCTAGATTTAATATATAAATCATTTAAATCGTCAGTATCTTTTGCCCTATAACCAAACCTAACTCCGTCAAATCTTGAGAGGTTTGAAGAACATTCTGCTGGAGCAATTGAATAATATGTTGGAACCGATGCTGAAATACTCGGAAGTGATATCTCTACAAATTCAGCTCCAAGTGATTCATAGATTTTCTTTGATTCCTCAAAGCGAATTTGGACTTCAGCTTTTAAATCGCCCAAATTAAACTCTTTAACAATGCCAATTTTCAAACCTTTAATCGGTTGATTAATTGATTGCAGCAAATTAGTATTTTCTACATTCAGGCATGTTGTATCTTTTGGGTCATATCCAGACATCTCATTAAGTAATATTGCACAATCCTCAGCTGATCGTGCTAGAGGACCTGCTTGGTCGAGACTTGAAGCAAAAGCAATCATACCCCAGCGAGAAACTCTTCCATACGTTGGTTTAATACCTGTAATTCCGCAATGAGCAGCTGGCTGACGAATTGATCCACCAGTATCTGTTCCAGTAGCAGCTGGAATGATTCCAGCTGCTACTGCAGCCGCAGACCCTCCAGAGCTGCCCCCAGGAACATAACCTTTTTTCCAAGGATTATGAACATTACCAAAGAAACTTGTTTCGTTTGAAGAGCCCATGGCAAACTCATCCATGTTTGTTTTACCTATGGTGATTGAACCAGCGTTTTCCAATTTCTCAACAGCCGTTGCCGTATAAGGAGGCACAAAGTCTGCCAATATTTTTGAGGAGCAAGTAGTCCTTAGTCCTTCAGTGCAAAATAAATCTTTCTGTGCCAAAGGAATACCTTTCAGTAATGAATTTGAAGTATTAGTTCCATCCACTTCGATAGCCTTTTTAATACCCTCATCTTTATTCATAGTGACAAAGCAATTTAATTCTTTAAGACTTTCGGCTAGCTTAAGAGTTTCCTTTACTAACTCTTGTGAAGAGATTGATTTTGCATCAATCATTTCCCTTAATTGAGAGATAGTTTTGTATTGAATACTCACTCAACAACCCTAGGTACTAGAAAGTAATCATCATTTGAAGCTGCAGCATTTTTAAGAAACTCGTCTTTTTTATTATCAGAATTTTCAATGTCTTCATGCTTGAATGCTTTTTGTTCCAGTGGGCTATATAAAGGCTCAATATTCTCTGTATCAAATGCTTGTAAGCCTCCGATAAGATTAATGATGGCTTCAAGTTCATTTTCTATTTTTTCTGCTTTATCTTTGTCTATTTCTAATCTTGCGAGATAACAAATAGTTCTGACTGTTTCTTGGTCCATATGATATTATTTCTTATTGATGCAAAATATTAAACTAAATGCATCTTAAAATGAATTTTCAGGGAATATCATAGTGGATTTCAACCTATTTAAAACTGTTCGTGGCCTTTTTTCTAATGATTTATCAATAGATCTTGGAACTGCAAACACTCTCATATACACAAAGGATGTAGGAATTGTTCTTAATGAGCCTTCTGTTGTAGCAATTCGTGAGAGCAGAGGACAAAAAACAGTAGTTGCCGTGGGTCATGAGGCAAAGAAAATGTTAGGTAGGACGCCAGGTAACATAAAGGCTATAAGACCCCTTTCAGAGGGGGTTATCGCGGACTTTCAGGTCACAGAAAAAATGTTGCAACATTTTATTGCAAAAGTTCACGAGCAGCGCTTTATTAAACCCAGTCCAAGAGTTCTAGTATGTGTCCCATGTCGATCTACTCAGGTTGAAAGAAGGGCGATTAGAGAATCGGTATTAGGTGCTGGAGCAAGAGATGTCAAGTTGATTGAAGAGCCTATGGCAGCAGCAATTGGAGCAGGCCTTCCAGTTGAAGAAGCGAATGGAAACATGGTTGTAGATATAGGAGGAGGGACATCTGAGATTGCTATTCTCTCTTTAAATGGGGTTGTTTATGCAGAATCAGTAAAAATAGGCGGAGATCTTATGGATAGCTCCATTACTTCCTGGGTTAGAAGAAACTATGGGTGTGTTATTGGGGAATCTACTGCTGAAAAAATTAAACATACAATAGGATGCGCATCACCTGATTCAGAGGATCTTGAAATGAATGTTACTGGACGAAATCTAGCTGAAGGAATTCCAGAAACCTTCACATTAAAAAGTACTCAAATATATGAAGCCATGCGTGATCCACTTTCAGGAATGGTAAGGGCTATTAGAAACGCTCTTGAGCTTTCCCCTCCAGAACTTGCAGCAGATATTGCAGAAAGAGGTATTGTTCTTACTGGTGGTGGAGCCCTAATGAGAGATCTAGATAAATTAATCTCTTCCTCTACAGGAATTCCGGTTATTTGTGCCGAGGATCCGCTTACTTGTGTCGCTAGAGGTGGAGGCAAAGCCCTTGAAATAATTGATAAGTACAATATTGATTTACTCTCAACAGAATAATTAATTTAATATGGCGAGAACTACGCCTACATATACACCCATTAGAAACTATGCCATTGGTTTTTTCCTCTCCGCATTTTTGCTTTTTAGCGATATAAACTATGAATCATTTTCTGGATTAAGAGGCACAGCTAAAGCTGCTACTCTATATGTAAAGCTATCCTCAAATAGATTTCTTCATAATATTGGAGATATATTCTCATCGTTTCAAGAATCAAATAATCTCATTCAAGAGAATACAAATTTGAAAGAAGAAATTAATCGCATTAAAACCCAAAATTCCTTAAAAAACATAGAGACTTTGCAGCGAAGTAAGATGCTAGATTCTTTTAAGGATTTAGTTGATAAATTTGATAATAATATTGATATACATAAAATTGCATCGATAGATTTAAAAAATTACTTATGTTGCTCTTCACATAAAATTTTCTTACAAAATCCCCAAAAAATTCAAATTAAAGAAAATCTACCAGTATTGGCTGGAGGATCTTTTATTGGTCAGACAAGCAAACAATATCTTAATCTCATCGAAGTAATCCTTTTTTCTGATTCGAATCATGTTTTACCTGTTAAATCTGATGTTTTTTATTGTAATGCAAGGGGAATGGGCAAACCTCTATTGATTTCTTGTTCGCCTAAAATAAATATTAAGGATTTAGGTAGCAAGATCGGAGATTCAATATATACATCTGGATTAGGCGGCATCTTTATAAAAGATACCAAGATTGGTTTTATTTCAGACATAAGCATGGACTCAGCCGGAGAGCTCGAGGTTATAATAACTTTGCTAGGTAACCCGTTGAAAGAAAATTTTTATGGAATTATAGGTAATCTTGTAGATGAAACTTAGTAACTATTTAATCATCCTGATTAGTATTATATTGGGTTTCTGCATTGATACTTTTATAAATCAATTTACTGTTCAATTATTTATCGAACTAAATTTTGGATTTTTAATTTTTTCATACTGGATATTTGCAATGCCTGAGAGGTTTCACAGTTTTATTCCTTTAATATATGGGCTGGTTATCGACCTATTTTTCTCAACTGCTTTTGGCTTTAATATGCTTTTTTTTGTAGCTACCTCGTATGTCATTCATTTATATGTTTTTCGTTTTAGGATTTTTTCTTACTTTCAACTTTCCGTTTTCTTCGCAGGCTCTTCAGTTTTCTATATTGCATGCAAATATCTTTTGCTTTCTCCCTTAAATTATTCTTATATTCTTTTAATAGTGAGTTTTCTTACCAATGCAATTTTATGGGTGGGCATCTATTTTGTTATGAGATCTTTTCGAAGATATATTTTTCAAGTTACTTAAAGCATGAAAAAATTATTTTTTAGTTCCTTTATTGGCGTTTCAATTATTAGCTGGTTTTTTTTTCTTGCTTTACTTTTCATCAATTATTTCCCTAGCACTTTTGTAAAAATTATTGATAATCATTTTTTGACTTCCCTCTCGGTAGAATTTTCAAATATTGAAAATTCAGGGAACCTTTTAAATCCTAGCTTTCACTTTTATGATTTTCGAGTAACTCAAAATAAAGATTTAATTATTGATTCTAACGAATTTAAAGTAGGCATCACTTTGCAACCCCAAACTATATTTAGTCCATTAAGTGTTCATAGTCTCTCTATAAAAGATGCATATTTCGATAGCTCTATTTTGTCATCTCCAGATACCTCCCAAGTCCCATTGATCAATCTAAGTCAAGCATTTTCTGTCTCATTTCAAAACTTAGTTGTGAAGAATAACAATTTTTCAATTGAAATTAATGGTTCAATTCAGGGTGAATTATTTAAATCTTTCTCAGGACAGCTCAGTTTTTTGCATGGAGATAACTTGAGTTCTATAGTAGTAAATGCTTTTGAAAATTCTTATCGCTTCTCGCTAAATCTCCACTCTTTTCAATGGTTTAGCTTACTTCCACAATTTAGCCCCTCTTTTTTACAAAAACTTTCCTTTAAATTGAATGCCCTTGGGCAATTTAAAAAAAATAAATCTTTTATTGAGGGCTCTTTTGATTCAAGTAAATTGCTTACAAATTCTATGCATGTAAAAGCAAATAAAGGATCTTTCCAGTTTCAGTCCGTCCAAGATTTTGGTACGTTAAAACTTTCTGAATTTTTGAACCCTCTCATAGATGAAGAAGGACCTATTCAGATTGATATGAAAGAAAGGTCTATTTTAGTTCCAAATTTATTTATTTCACCTCAGATACTAGAATTATCAAACCCTCAGTTGTCTAATTTAGTGATTGAAAATCTTTTCATAAATTTTCAAGATCGCTATTCTTATTCAGGTCTTATTAAGGATTTAGATCTAAAAGATGTCTATTTTAAAGAAATTTCTAATATATCTGGAAGTTTTTCTGGCCATGGAAGCGAGACTCAATTTTCATTAAATTCGAAAAACTCCTTCCTAAGGAACAAAGATAATATCTTAATTCCTATTTCAATCCTTGGATCAGGAGATTACTCATTTTCAAACATTTCTCTTGATGCTCAAATTGATAATGAATCAAGCAACATTAATCTAGCCCTAAAATTCAACCCAGAATTAGATAAACCGTTTTCTATAGAGCTTAAAAGCAAAAATGTTTCCAAAAAATTAATTCAATTTTCTCTGCCTCAATCATATGAAAGGGTTATTAATTTCATAGACGACAAAATTTTTTTTGAAAGAAAAAACTCAATTTATTTCAATTATTTAAGTAATGGTAATTTTTCATCATCAATCTTAACGTCAAAAATATTGGTAAATCAATCAACTGTGATGATTGATACAGATTCTAAAATTAATCTTCTCAATCCGATGATAGAGTTTGATAATCATAGTCTATATGTTTTTTCACCATCAGGAAAAATAAATAATTTTTCCTATGAGGAGGCGCATGGCTTTTTGGATTACAAAACTAATCATTTGAAGTTTCATTCATCACATAAATTAAATCCTAAAAGTTTTTCTCAGCCCCTTGTATTCAGTGAAAAAGAATTTGAATTTCCCTCTTTTAAGGCTATTAATAAGGGCCACATTGATATTTCTAATCAAAAGTTTAGCAATGCGATATCACTTCAAACAAATAAAGTTTCTTTGCCAATCACTGATTCTCTGGATATACAACTCAATAAGGCAAACATATACATTGTTAACCTTGATTTAATACATGGATTATTACCTGCAACTTTTTTAAATGATGAAACCTTTATTATCCTAAATGGTTTTAATTTAATGGAAAAATATAATTTAAATTTTTCTTCAAATATCAATCTAGAACTTGGTAAATACATTCCAAATTCTTCATATTTTAATATCGAAGGAAAAGAACTATTTTATGCAGATCTTAAAATAGCTAAAAACTTGATGCCCATTTTGGATATTTTTTCAGATTTTAAGAATACTGCATTCGATTCATCATTGTCACAACTTATCAAAAATAAGTCAGTTAGCTTGCCTACAAAAATAGTTATTGAAAACTTTGCAGATCCATCAATTAAAATATCGAATAAAATGATGGATATTCACCTAAGAAATCTAAGTAATTATGATGGATATATTTCCATAGGAAAAAAATTACCTTTGAATTTTAATTATTTTAGAGAAAAGTCTGGAATGAATTTATATATCTATTCTGAATTAATTACTAGCAAAGAATTAAATTCTTTTTCTATGAGTAAGAATGAATCTGCGCAAATTGATCTTAATAAACTTGCTTTTAACTTTAAAACCATTAAATATTTTGAAAATACATTTTCAAATGTTTCAGGCATCTTTGATTTTAATAATATTGAAACTTCAGGCAGGCTAGTTGGCGATGATTTGAATGCTACCTTTAAAATGGATAAATCTGGTTTTATGCGATTGGAATTTAATAATACAGATATACCTAATGCAGATTTTATTAGTTCTAGTGAATCCACCATGAACACAAATATAAACTCCAGACTAATCATGAGAGATTCTTCATTAGGTAAATTAAAGATTAAAGAACTGGATGTTTACTTAATAAATAATAAGAATAATTTTACTGCGAATAGGATTAAGCTTAAATCAAATTTAATATCTATTTCGCCATTGAATGAAGAGTCAATTGCATTTTTTTCAATTGATAGATCTAAACCTCTATACAAGATAAGGGGCAATTATTTGATTAAGGATTCGGATAAAATCCCTTACTTAAAAGATCTTACAGATTTTTCATATTTCAATGGCTCTTTAAATCTACAATGGAAAGAGCTTTCAACATTAAGTAATATCGAGGGAGAGGTTGATTTTATTTTAAAAGATCTTTTAGTCAAAGAAACTATATCAAACTCCAGAGCTTTTAACCTTCTTGGCATTCTTAATTTAAGAAATATTTTAGGAAAAATAGCGAACTTAGATCTTACAATTGATGAATTCACATCTACAAGACTAAGCAGGGTGCAAGGAGACTTTTTGTTTAATAAATCAAAAATGCGGCTAGCCTCTCCATTATACGTAGAAACTAATTCTGCCAAGATGAAGTGGGTTGGCCAGATTAATAAAAGTTATAAAGATAGATTGAATGAATTAGATTTAAATTTAGATTTGAGGGTTTTAGTCGGAGAAAATATTCCATGGTATGCAGCAATTCTGGGCGGTCTTCCTGCTATTGCTGGATCGGCAGTAATAAATGAAATCTTTGAAGAGGATATTGATGAGCTGACGAATTACCAATACGAAATTCTTGGAACCATATCTAAACCAAAACTTATAAGGATTAAATCAGAAAGATTGTAGCTAGACCAAGGAATGAAAAGAAACCAATAACATCGGTTACGGTTGTGACCACTACACTGCCGGCAATTGCTGGATCTTGATTAAATTTTCTTAGGATAATTGGTATAAAAATACCTGCAATTGCAGAGAATACTAAATTAACAACCATAGCCACACATATAAGTGTTGCAATAATAATATCCCTAAACCATAAATATGTAATACCTCCAACTAAGATAGACAAAAGGATGCCATTAACAATTGATACCGCGATCTCTCTTTTATAGAGCCACTGGAGGTTAGAGTGATTAATTTGTTGAAGTGTCAGGCCTCTAATCATAATTGTTAAAGTTTGAGTTCCAGCAACTCCTCCCATGCTAGCTACAATAGGCATAAGAATAGCTAGATATACAATTTGATCTATAGTTGCTTGAAAAAGACTTATAGTCATTGATGCTATGAATGCAGTTAGTAAATTAATTGATAACCATAAAATCCTACTTTTTGCTGCTCTTGCTGGAGGTGCAAAAGTATCCTCTGCCACCCCAGCCATGCCTAAAAAGTTTTGATCCGCATCTTCCATTATCACATCAACAACATCATCGATAGTTATTCGTCCAATTAAGTTAGATTCTTTGTCTATAACTGGAGCAGACACCCAATCGTTTTGCTCAAAAAGTCTAGAGACATCTTTATCATTCAAATCAACTAATAATGGCTGAGTTTCAGTCTCCATCAATTCCCTAACATTTAAATTTGGATCGGAAACAATAATGGTGGATATTGGTAATGATCCAAGAAATTTATTTTCCCTCGATACAACAAAAATTTGATCAGTATTTTTTGGTAATTCTCTCTGCGCTCGAAGGTACCTCATGACAACTTCTAAATTGTGTTTTGGCCTAACACTTATGATGTCGGTATTCATCAAACCACCCGCTGAGTCTTCGGGATACTCCAAAGCCTCCCGAATCCTTTTTCGGTCTCTCATGGACATTGCAGACAAGATATTTTCAGTTTTGCGATCTGGAAGAACCTGAAGAATATCTACAATCTCATCAAGCTCAAGATCTCCAAGAATAGTAATCAGCTCTTCAGCTGAAATTTCTGAAATTAATTCTTGTTGGATTTCATCATGTAGCTCAGCAATAATCTCTCCCTCATCTTGAGTATCTATTAATGACCATAGAAACTTTCTCTCTTTTGGGGGCAGTGATTCGATGCTATGAGCAACCTCAGATGGGTGCATGCCTGACAATAATCTTCTTATCTGATTAATTGAAGGTTCGGCTTCCTGATCTTGAATTTTTTTAAGAAGCTCTTCCGATGAAAAGAGTTGCGAATTTATCTCATTCATTTTTCAATTCTAACTTACCGAATTATTTATTATCTATTTCTTGAGCTAGGAATGTTTACTTTTTTTCTATATTTTGCAATGGTGCGTCGTGCTAAGTTATATCCTCGCATATTGAGCATATCAGAGATCTTTTGATCGCTTAATTTTCTTGGCTCATCTGCAATTATTTTTTGAATTTCCTCCATCAATTGTATGGGCGTTACTTTTCTTGTTTTAGAGACAGAATTAGCCAGAAGAGATTTCATGGAAACAGCACCTTTAGGCGTTTGTATATACTTAGATCTCAAAATTCTTGAGACGGTTGATGCACTTATTTTTAATTCCTTTGCAATTTCGATGTTAGTAATGGGCTTAAGTTCCGATGATATATTTAATAAAAAATCACTCTGCATTTTGCAAATTAAAGTGCCTACATTTTGAACAGTCTCATTTCGTCTATTAATTGCTCTTATCAACCATTTCGCATCTCCCATTTTTTCTTTTAATTCCTGATTAGCTTTATTTTTTTTATCTTTTACAAGCTCTTCAAGCTCTTTATCGATTGTAATTAATGGAAAGTTATTGATTCTAAACTTCACATCTAAATCATGATCATTATTTGGAATAATTTCTAGATCAGGTTGGATTAAATTGATGGATTCAAATTCCAAACCCGGAGATAAATCACATTTTTTTATTTTTTCAAGCACTTCATCAATCAGTTTTTCAGGAAATTTTAGCGCTAGATCAGTTTTAGCATCTTCAAAGTTTGAAAATTCAGGATTAAATAGAATATGATTCGCAACATCAAGTTCATCTTGCGTAATTTCTTTTTTCCTTAATTGAATGTGAATGGTTTCTTTAAAATTTCTAGCCCCTATGCCTGCTGGATCTAAATTTTGTATTACATTTTCGAGTACACTATTTATCTCATCATTTGAATGTTCAAATTTCATCATTTCCTCGATTTCGTCAATATCTAATTGAAGGAGTCCATTTTCCTCAAGAGACTGAATAATCGTAATGGCAATTTTTTTTTCAGCTGCACCCAATCTTAAGTCTTCAAGTTGCTCCTCTAAATGAGTTTGTAAAGTATGGGTGCCAGCTAAATTCTCGAGAATTTCCATATCATCGAAGCCTGAATCAGATATATTTTCCTCATCTTTTTTCAAAAATGGATTTTCCTCAATCTCATTATTTATTTTGTTAATAATTTCTAACCTTGAGAGTTGGAGAAGATCAATGGATTTTTTTAATTGTGGTGTTATAGAGAGCTGTTGACTTTGTTTAAATTCTCTAACTAGTTTAATGGCCATAAGCTAAGAAAACATTTTACCAAAATACTTCTTTCCTACATACTCATTTTCTTTAAGTTGCTTCTCTGTTCCATCAGCAATAATATTTCCATCAACAAGAATGATCGCTCTATCACATAAACTTAAAGTTTCTCTTACATTATGATCTGTTATTAATATAGAAATATCTTTTTTAGAAATTTCCTTCAATAACTCTTTAATTTCT
>QOPC01000018.1 GCA_003331545.1 SAR86 cluster bacterium | reverse complement strand
AGAGAATTTACCTGAAGCAACTCTTGGAAGTTCTTCATGGCTTATTTGCATAAATGATGGAATTTTAAACGCAGCTAGTTTGTCGTGTAAAAAATCTTTTAATTCTTGTTCTGATAATTCCATTGAAGGTTTTAGGCAGATTGCAACACACAATGTTTCACCGAGGCGCTCTTCGGGAATACCAAATACTGCCGCTTCTTGCACAGATGGATGAGCATAAATTGCTGTCTCAACTTCAATACACGAAATATTTTCTCCACCTCTGATTACCATATCTTTGACCCTATCTACAATATAAACAAAACCATCATCTATGTACCCCAGATCTCCAGATTTAAACCAACCATCATCGTTAAAAACCTCATCGGTGGCTTCTTGATTCATCCAGTAACCCACCATGTTTGCTGGGCTTTTAATAACAATTTCTCCAACAGCCTTTTCCTCATCAAGAAAATTCCAATTTTCATCAATAACTGCAACATCTGTTACCGGTGGTACAGCCTTACCACAACTTCCAGGGTGAGAAAGATAATCTTTACCTAAGTTCAATGTTCCAGCTGCATTAGTTTCAGTTAACCCATATCCTATAGATGGTTGGCTATCTTTAAAGCCATCTTTTAATTTTTTGACATGCTCCGGTGGTCTTGGGGCGCCACCGCCACTTAATTCTTTAAAGCTTGAAAGGTCATAGTTATCTCTGTCAGGATGAGTTAAAAGGTCCCATGTTTGTGTAGGAACACCGGTAATTGCACCAATCTTTTCATCTTGAATTAATTGAAGTGCTGCCCCCGGATCCCACTTAGACATCATGACCATCTTTCTTCCTGCAATAATACTCATCAAAAAACCTGAGTGACTGCCTGTGACATGAAATAAAGGGACGCAATGAAGGATTGCTGATTGATTTTTAGGACTTGAGTCATCTTGATCTAAATTAGCCTTAGAATCTTCTACCTCTCTTTTTAGGGTGGTGACCAAGGCCCAGCTAAATAAGGTAGCAAGGATATTTCTGTGACTTGAGAGAACTCCTTTAGGGTATCCAGTAGAGCCAGAGGTATAAAAAATTGTGGCGTTGTCATGGGTATCAAGACTTAAATCTTGAAAACTGTCAGGTTGTTCCTCTATAAAATTATTGAACTCTTCATATCCGTTGGGATTTGTATCAGGTCTAACAACAATTTTTTTTAATTCAGTTAATTTATCGAGTCCTCTAAGTCTTTTCTCATCAGCCAAAAGAACTTTTGATTGCGAATTCTCTAACCCATAAATAACCTCATCAGGAACCCACCAAGAATTTAAAAGCACACAAACTGCCCCCATTGAGGTCACAGCCATAAACGAAATAATATATTCAGGATTATTAGCCATGCATATAGCCACACGATCTCCCTTTTGAACACCGGCCTGCTTTAGGGCATTAGCAGTTTGAGCTGCTTTCTTGTGAATATCCTGATAGCTATATCTTTCATCATTAAAAACAATGAACTCCCATTCTGGAAATAACAGGCCAAATTCAAAAAAACCTGCCAATGTTTTTGGAGTATTTTTGAATTCTCTATAAGTAATTCCAGATGAGTGAACCACCTCTTCATAGGCAAATATTTGATCTTGTGCTGTTAGATTTGCAAAAACTTCGTTATATTTGTCAGACATTATTTATATTTGGTTTTCTCAAAGCATCCTAAACTATTATGAAACAAAACAGAACTCTGGCACTTACTTTATTTGCAATTGTTTCCTGTGGTGGAGGTGGAGGCGGTGGTTCAAATAATGCCCTCGTAGTATCTGAGACTCCAACTCCGCCAACTCCTCCTCCCAGCCTTTCTTTTGATCAACTTAAAGACAGGTTCGAGGGTTATTATGAGTATCAAAGTCAATGGGGTTTAAACATGATCAATGCTTCCTCAGCATATGCCAGAGGTGCAACAGGATCAGGTGTCACCATAGGAATTACTGATTCTGGGTTAGACGATTCGCATGTTGAAATTAGTGCAAGTAGGTTATCTGATGATAGCGCTTTGAGTTATGCTAATTACACTCCAAATACTAGACAAAAAAGGCATGGCACCATGGTGGCCTCAGTGGCTGCTGGTCAGCAAGATAAATTGGAGCTTACTCCAATGCACGGTGTTGCCTTTGATGCGAATGTATTATTTGTAGCAATTCAGCTTGCTGAACCAGATCCAGACTATGATCCAGTAGATCTTGGGGATGATGATGGGTCTGGTAACGTAACTGGAGCTCCTGATTTTACTGGAATTGATAATTTTTTTAGTCAGCTATTTGAAATTTATAATGATCTAGAAGTTGATATTGTAAATAACAGTTATGGCTACTCAGGCAACATAATTGACTATACCGAAGCGCAAGTTCGCTATGCTTTTCCGAACACTATTACAGAGATGTCACAGATTGGAACTCCCGATGCAGAAAAAACAATTTATGTTTGGGCAGCAGGTAATGCAGGAGGTTATGCAGATCAAGGCGTTGACTTTTCTAGCCCAGAACTCTTACCCGGCATGGCTCATTATATTCCTGAAATTCAAGGTCATTCAATTGCGGTAGCATCCGTTAATGAGAATGGACAAATAAGTGATTTCTCAAGCAGATGTGGTGTTGCTCAAGATTATTGTATCTCTGCACCAGGTGGAAGCATTACTGCCGCCTATCCAACCTCAGCTTCAGATACCGGAATATATGTTGGTAATATAAATGATGATAGCTACAACAACTGCATTCAAGACAATTCTTGTTATGCCGTTACCAGCGGCACATCTTTTGCAGCACCATTTGTATCTGGTGGCCTTGCAGTCATAGCCGATCATTTTGAAGGACAACTTGGTAGTCAAGAAATTGTCACAAGACTTTTCGCTACTGCAAATAAAAATGGTATTTATTCAGATAAAGCTATTTATGGTCAAGGACTTATGAACTTAAATGCGGCAACACAACCTGTTGGTCAAGTCAGTGCAATGATGTCACTTACTTTATCTGGACCAATGAGCCCAGCAATTTTTTCAAACATGCAATTAACAAGCCCCTCTTTTGGCGATGCAATTCTAAATGGCATCGGGAATCATTCAGTGATATTTTTTGATGAATTGGATGCACCTTTTAGAAGATCATTAAAAAGTCTTGCCACTGATTATAGAAATCAAATAATAAACATGGATGGGTTTGGTAATATGCAAACTCCAATTTCTCAAAGAATATATTCAGAGGATATTGAATTCGAGGTAGGCTCAATGAGCACACAAAACATTTCACATGAATTAGTTACGCCATCTCATTTACTAAATGCAAGAGCAGATAAAAATCAATTTTTTTCCTTATATAATTATTCTAATGACTCATTTGTGAGCTACGGACTAAATGGAAGCTGGTCCTTGGGAGTATTTAAAGATCCCGAGTTGAGAGTTAAAAATAGCCTAAGATCTAAGTTCAGTAATCCATGGCTAAACTTTACTGCTGCGGGAACCACTTTTGGCTCTGTGTTTAAAAATAATAAACACTTCGATTTTGCAGTTGCAATTTCAACAGGAAGAAATAAATTTCAAACAAACGAAATTTTTGGTGAAAGAAACTCCAGTACAGTTGCAATCATGGAAATGCAGCCTAAATTTAACATGCCCTTTATTCAACTGGGATTAATGAGGGAGAATGATGCAAGCTTAGGATTAAGTGGGTCAGGAGCATTGAATGGCAGTAATAATCAACTCACTTCATTTGTAGGTATCTCTGATTCAATTAATTTGTTTGGAGGTAAATTTTTTGGATCATTTTATTTGGGCAAATCAAATAATATTGAAAATGAGCTTGGCATGATTAAGTCTCTGTCTGATCTCTACTCATCGTCGTTTGGGATTGGTTACCTTAAGTCTTCAATTTTTAATAATGGTGACAGCTTCATTTTTACAATTGACCAACCTATCCGTATAGAATCAGGAAAACTGCATCTCAATGTTCCCACTTTCAGAACAAAAGAAAAAAATGTGCTTTTTAATTCAATAAATTTTAATCTTGATCCAAGCGGAAGAGAGATTCACGCTAAAGGAGAATACTTCACCTCTTTTAGAGATATTGGATTAGGACTTACATTGGGTTACAAATCGGATCCTTATCACATAAAATTTATGGATGATTATTGGTATATGTCACTTGGTTTTAATATAGATATTTAATGAATTGTGGGAGCATTAAAAAGTATGTTGGAAAATGAAGTTGTATATATTACAGGCGCAAGTTCTGGAATTGGCTTCGCCACAGCTGAGTTATGTCTTAAGAAAGGTGCGACAGTTATCATCACTGGAAGAAATAAAAACAATCTTGATAAAGCAAATAAAAACCTATTGAAAATTTCCTCAAAGGTTGTCAAACATAATATTGATGTGAGCCTTGAATCAGAGATCACAGACTCCCTAAAAGACGTCTACAAATCATTCGGTAAAATTGATGCTCTTGTAAATAATGCTCCTTCTATCCATACAGGAAAAATTATTGATCTTGATCTTGCTGCTTGGAGAACTAATTTTAAGGCAAATCTTGATGCTGTTTTCTTGACCACAAAAACGGTTTTACCATGGATGCAAAATTCAAAAAAAGGTGCGATTGTGAATGTGGCATCAGTTGTGGGTTTAAAAGGCGTCGCTTACATGTCTGCATATGGTGCCGCAAAAGCTGGCTTGATAAACTTCACTAAAGCAACAGCTATTGAAGCAGCACCTCATGTAAGAGTAAATTGTGTAATTCCTGGAGCAGTCTTAACACCAGCGACCGAGAGAGCTATACCCAATGAAGATTTAATGAAAGCAACAATCAACACAATCCCAATGAAAAGAATTGCCGATCCAGTTGAGGTTGCACACCCCATAACCTTTTTGCTGAGCTCAGATGCATCTTTTATAACGGGCGCTAGCTTAATAGTAGACGGAGGCAAAACTGCTGATTTAAATGCTGGAAACTGAAATTAATCCAAATGATGAGCTTTGGCTTTCAAAAGTTGAGGCTCCTCAAATTATAAGTGATCCTAATTTATTTGGTTGGGATGATGAAGCTGATCTTGTTGTTGCAGGGTTAGGCGGAGCTGGTATTGCTGCGGCAAACGAGGCTTTAGATCAACAGCTTTCAGTTATTGGAATTGATAAAACCAATGGTGGCGGTTCTACTGCTAAAAGTGGTGGTGTGTTTTACGCAGGTGGCGGAACTCCAATTCAGCATGCGGCTGGGGTAGAAGATACTCCTGAGAATATGTTTAATTATCTCATTCAAGAGACTGGAGATATTATTAAAAAGTCTACGCTTAAAAAGTTTTGTGAAACCTCAGCAGAAAATACGCAATGGTTAATGGATAATGGCGTACAGTTTGAGTCTTCATACTACAAAATTAAAACTAGCTATCCTGGCGCTGGATACTATTTATATCATTCTGATAACTCTTTGGTTCCAAGTTACATGCAAAATGCAATTCCTGCTCCCAGAGGACATAGGGGTTATGAGGAAGGTCCATTTAGACCAATTGGAGTGGGGGGAACTATCTTCTATCCTTTAAAAAAATCAGCAATAAAAAAAGGTTTAAAAATATTCCCACAAACTGAAGCAAGATCCCTTGTGATAACTGCTGAGGGAGTTGTTGCTGGAATAAAAGTATTGATGCTTCCTTCTGGAAATTTAGCCGAAAAACATAAAAAACTAACAGATAGAGGAGAAATGTTTCAAATGCTTCTTCCTCCATCCTATCCCGGCTCAAAATTTCTTCAATTGATAGGTAATTTTTTTATAAAAAAAGCTCAAAAAATTGAGCAACATCATAGGCAAGTCAAATATATAAGAGCAAAAAAAGGTGTTTGTCTTTCAACCGGCGGATTTATTTACAACCGTCAAATGGTAAAAGAATATGCCCCTAAGTATTTCAATGGAATGCCTCTTGGCACTTCAAACGATCAAGGTTGTGGAATTCGACTTGGACAAAGTGTTGGAGGTAAGAGTGATCATATGAATAGAGTCACGGCATGGAGGTTTTTAAATCCACCTTTGGCATTTGCAAATGGCATAGTGGTAAACAAAGATGGCAGAAGATTCTGCAACGAAATGGTGTATGGCGCTACCTTAGGTGATGCCATGTGTGAACATAATGAAGGCAAGGCATATTTAATCATAGATGCGAAGCTGTTTGAGGAAGCTAAAATACAATCAAATGAAGCCCTGCCGTTTCAAAGAGATATGGCAAAAATGTTAATGTATTTCAATGCTAAAAAAAGAAAAAATCTAATAGATATTTCAAAGATTTATGGTCTACCCCCAGATAATCTCATCTCAGAAGTTGATGAGTACAACGAGTCTGCCAAAGCTGGGTCTTCCTGCAAGTTTGGAAAAGGGGCTAATGATGTAAAAGAACTTAATGGCCCTTTTTATATTATGGATATCTCAATCGATTCAAAATTAGCTCCATTAACCACATTAACGCTTGGAGGGTTAATGGTTAACGAAGAAACAGGGGAAGTTCTTAATCAAAATAAAGAGGAAATCAAAGGCCTTTATGCAGCAGGTAGAACTGCAGTTGGAATATGTTCAAACATTTATGTATCTGGCCTGTCTATAGCGGACTGTATATTTTCTGGAAGAAGGATAGGTCAAAATCTAAAGTAAGGGGGGAATATGAACTTAAATTTTGCATCAGTATGGGAGATGATTGCTGATTTAGTGCCAGACAATGATGCACTAATTTGTGGCGAAGATGTTGTCTCTTGGAAATCTTATGACTCTAGGTCTAGCAAAGTAGCCTCTGCTCTGATAAATGCTGGTCTTGGAGCAAACGCAAAAGCAGGACTTTACTTAAACAACTCAAACGAATATCTAATTGGGCAAAATGCTATTTTTAAAATTGGCGGAGTTCCTATTAATGTTAACTATCGTTACGTTGAGGAAGAATTAATTTATTTATTAGATAACTCTGATGCTGAAGCAGTCTTCTATCACGCGTGTTACAGCTCAAGAATAAAACAAATCGCAAAATCATTGCCAAACATAAAAGCCTGGATAGAGGTCGCTGATGGAAATAAATCACATTTTAGTGATTGTATAAGGTATGAAGAAATTCTTAATGATTACCCTCCAATGGAGAGGATTGAGAGAGATCCTGAAACAATTTACATGCTCTACACAGGGGGCACAACTGGTATGCCAAAAGGAGTAATGTACAAACAAGGTGAGTTTTTAACGTTCTTATTTAGAACACTGAAGGCCATGGGATACGACGTCCCAGAGGATTTAAGTGATCTTGAAGCATCAATTCTTGCTTCAAAAACAAATGATGAATTTATCAAAAGTCTTGTAGGTTGTCCGTTGATGCATGGAACTGGCATGTGGCTGGGTGCCTTTCTTCCTCTGTTACTTGGTGGCACAGTCATTACAACATCGAATCTTGGATTTGATCCTGATAAATTATGGGCTCAGGTGCAAGACAAAAAAGCTACAAATATTGTAATTGTTGGAGATGCGTTTGCTAAGCCTATGTTAGATTCTCTAGATCGAGCTAAAAATTCAAACAATCCTTATGACATAGGTTCGGTTAAGGTAATTATTTCCAGCGGAGTGATGTGGAGCGCAGAAGTGAAGCAAGGTCTTCTAAGTCATCACAATATGAGTTTGATGGATACCATGGGCTCTACAGAGGGTGGAATTGGAAGCTCGGTCACAACAAGAGAAAATCCTTCTGAAACTGCAAAGTTTGCAATTAATCCAGGGGTAATTATCTTGGCTGATGATGGAGAAATCCTTAAGCCTGGATCAGATAAAATAGGTTTAATTGGAACATCTGGTTTAGTGCCAACAGGTTATTACAAAGATGAAAAAAAATCTGCTGAAACATTCAAAGAAATTAATGGTACAAGATATAGTTTCCCAGGAGACTATGCGAAGCTTGAAAGTGACGGAACAATCACACTTTTGGGCCGAGGAAGCAATTGTATAAACTCAGCAGGAGAAAAAATTTATCCTGAAGAGGTTGAGGAAGCGATTAAAACTCATAATGATGTATTTGATTGCTTAGTGGTTGGAATGCCAGATGAAAAGTTTGGGCAAAGAATCGTTGCTGTTGTCTCTACGGTTGATAATAAAGTCCTAGATGAATTGGTCCTCATTGAGAATACAAGAAAAAAAATAGCAGGTTACAAGTTACCAAAACAGATATTATTTACTGATGAGGTCAAGAGAGCTCCAAATGGAAAAGCAAACTATAAGTGGGCAAAGTCTTATGCCGAAGAGTTTCAATCATAAGTTTATAGGGATAATTTATGCAAAGATTTAAAAATAAAATTGTAGTTGTAACAGGGGCAGGCTCAGGCATAGGAAGGTCAACCGCATTAAGATTAGATGCTGAAGGAGCTAAGCTTTTAATGGTTGATATTAATGAGGACCAATTAGAATCTACTCAATCCATGCTTAAAAACAATGAATCTTCATCACATGTTGTTGACATAGCTTCTCAAGAAAAAATAGAAAGGTTTTTTCAAGATTTATTAAATACTCATAAAAAGTTAGATGCTCTCATTAATGTTGCTGGGGTTCTTCGTTTTGATAATTCTCATGAAGTTGAATTAGACAATTGGAATAAGATTTTAGATATAAACCTCACAGGCACTTTTTTTATGTGCAGATATGCCTTACCCCTATTGTTAGAGAGCAAAGGAGCAATTGTGAATGTCTCTTCAACAGCTGCAATAGGAGCCCATGCATGGACTGCAGCATATAGCGCATCAAAAGGAGGAATAAGTGCCTTTTCAAAGACTCTAGCTGTTGAATATGGAATGAGAGGCTTAAATATTAATTGCGTGTGCCCTGCGTCTATTGAAACTCCAATGTCATCTAATCCACATATGCCAAAAGATATTGATACAAGATTGTTAAAAAAGATTATGCCGCTAGATGGGGTTAATAGATCGCCAGATGATATTGCGAGCACTATTGCTTTTTTAGCGTCAGAAGATGCAATTCACATTAATGGAATTGATTTAAGAGTTGATGGCGGATTATTGACATAAATATGAAAAAAATAATTACTTCTTTGTTAATCTTTTCTACGTTTGTTGACTCCTCAATTTTTAACTCTAAATCACTTATTCACCCTTCAGTTAATCGAAATGGAATGGTAGTTACTCAACACTACCTTGCTACAGATGTAGGAGCAAAAATTCTTAAAGATGGAGGTAATGCTTATGATGCATCCATTGCAGTAGCCTTTGCCTTAGCTGTTGTTCTGCCAAGAGCCGGTAATATTGGCGGTGGTGGATTTATGGTTATGTACGATAAAGAAGCTAATGAAAACTTCAGCATAGACTATAGGGAAATGGCTCCAAAGCTTGCATCAAAGGATATGTTTTTAAACGATGATGGGTCCGTTAATAAAAAAAGAGCTAGGGAAGGAATTCTATCTATAGGTGTCCCTGGAACGGTTTATGGAATGTGGGAAGTGCATAAGAAGTTTGGCAGCATTTCATGGAAAAAATTAATTGAGCCAGCGATTAAATTAGCTGAAGAAGGATTTATCATGTCTCCATTTATGGTGGATGCCTTAAATAGAAGATATAAAAAACTAAGTAACTATCAAAATTTTAAAGACATTTTTTATGAGGATTATCCAGTAGCGCTCGATTCAAGACTAATTCAAAAGGATCTCGCAAACACACTTAGCATTATTGCAAATAAGGGCGTAAAGGGTTTCTATGAGGGTGAAATTGCAAAAAAAATTGCTCAGGATATGAAAAATAAAAATGGCTTAATTTCATCTTATGATCTTAAAAACTATCGTCCAATTTGGCGCAAACCAATCAAAGGCAATTTTGATAAATATGAGATCATTACAATGGGGCCTCCCTCATCAGGAGGCATCCATATCATTCAAATGTTAAATATTTTAGAAAAGTTTAACCTGAAAGAACTTGGGCATAATTCTGCCTCATATGGAGCGCTCTTATCTGAGGTCATGAAATATGCATATGCTGATAGATCAAAATATCTTGCCGATCCCGATTATTTTCAAGTGCCTGTCGCTCAATTAATAAGCAAGAGTTATTCAGAAAAAATTTATAATAAAATCGCTTTAAATGAAATCACTCCCTCATCTGAAATTCTTCCAGGAAACTTAATACCTCATGAAAGTGAAGATACCACCCATTTTTCCATAGCCGACAAATTTGGCAACGTAACATCAAACACCTATACCCTAAATTCAGGCTATGGGTCAGGAGTAGTCATTGAGGGCACAGGCATCCTTATGAATAATGAAATGGATGATTTTGTATCAGCTCCTGGAGTTCCAAATCAATTTGGCTTACTTGGTGGCGAGGCAAATAAAATCGAGCCATTTAAAAGGCCTCTGAGCTCCATGACCCCTACTCTCGTCTTTGAGGAAGATGAGCCAATATTAGCAACTGGCTCTCCTGGAGGTTCAGTAATAATTACCGCTGTTTTGCAATTTCTGTTAAATACACTTGTATTTGAGATGGAAATATCAGACGCAACAATTGCTCCAAGAGTGCACCAACAATGGGGGCCAGATATTTTATTTCTTGAAAAAGGTTTTGATATGAATGCTGGAAAACAAATAGAGTCTTATGGCCAAAAAATATTGATTTCGGGTCCTAGAACTTCTCTGGAAAGTCTTCAAATAAAAGAAAATTTATTTTACGGGTTTGGAGATACAAGAAGGCCCGATTCCAAAGCAAAAGGTCACTAATAATATGCTAGATAAAGCTCTCATTGTTACATTGTATGCCATTCCTACTATTGGTCTTTTAATTTTTTGTTATGTGATTTCTAGAAAGAAATAATCAGCTAACTAATGGAATTAATATTTACTTATTTCTTTCTTATAATTTTTGGTGGTTGTTTAGGTAGCTTCGCTTCAATGTTGATTCACAGACTTCCAGTCGATGATCATCTAATTACCCTCTCAAAACCTAGATCATTCTGCCCTCAATGCAAGGCTACTTTAGATTTTTTTCAACTCATTCCGTTTGTTAGCTTTCTACTCAACAAAGGCAAATGTTTAAAATGTAATGTAAAAATAAGAATTAATTATTTGATTAATGAAATCGTGTTTGCCGTATTTGTTTTGTTTATTTTTCATACAATGAATTTATTGGATCCAATAACTTGGTTGATCGTTTCTATTGTTATTAGCCTATATGTTCAATCAATGATGGATATGGAAACTCTTCTTTTGTCTCAACCAATTAGCATTTTTCTAATCATTGCTGGACTTGGTTTAAATATATTTGTTGAATTTTTCACTTTGCCAATTGATGCCTTGCTGGGTTTAATTTTTGGATATGGAATTTTATTTTGCATCAATCAATTACATAAAATTATAAGATCAACTGATGGCATTGGATCTGGAGATTTTTTATTACTTGGGGGCATAGGATCAGTGTTTGGAGCATCCTCGATTGGCCCAATTCTGTTAATGGGATCAAGCATCACTTTAAGTCTGTATTTTTTAAAGAAAAAAAAGGAAAAACAACTTCCTTTAGGTTTTGGCTTAGGTATTGGAGCTATATTTTATTGCTTATTGTTTTTATTCCTATCTGATGCATAAAAGGTTGTTATTAGCGCCAAAGTAAAAAATGAATTTAATACAAATTAATTATGAACTTTCTCTCGATAGGATTGTCATATAAATAAGTTGGTTAAAATTTTCCTCTGAAATTTTCCCTAAAGCCAATTAGAGCGGGCTGGCCATGCCCGCTTGCTCCTTAACTAAAATTTCTATTGAAGCTTTGGATTGGATGAAATCTCATTAATCTCATTTATAACAGCCTCCCAAATAATCCATTCTTCAGTATTAAAACTAGCTGCATATTCAGCAGCTCTGAGCATAGCAATGGACACTGCGTCATCTCCGTATTGAGATATTAGATCTATTGCCATTTGATTTATTTCACTCATAAAATTAGAAGGTATTAAAAATTTACTATAAACGATATAGTTTTAACATTACACCAACAAAAAGTAATTTTTAATGCACATCTACTGGTTTAAAGATTCAAAAACTGGACATATCAAACAGGTTGATGCTTTGCTGAATGAGCTTAAAAAAGACGCAAAATTTGTACTAACTCATATCGATTGCTTAGAAAAAAAATTTAGATTAAAAAATATAGAATCTATATTTAAAGAGCCGCCTAAAACTAATCAAAAAATCATACTTATCGGAGCAGGTCATGGTGTGTATGAAAATATTTTAAACTCAAAAAAATTCCTGATTAAAAATTTTAATATGCAAGCAATTGCAATTGCCATCTTGCGCCCCTCAAGAAAACTTAAATCATTTGATATGGTTTGTGCGCCGCAACATGACTTTAGTAACAGAGCTTTGCCTAAAAATGTTACGACCTTTATTGGCTCTCTCGCTCAACCCTCTTATTCTACCATCGATAAAAATCAAGCAATGATAGCTATTGGGGGAACAAGCAAACATTACAAATTTGATGGCGATCTACTGTTAGGGCAACTGCAATTTATATTAAGCATGTATCAAAGTTATGAGTTTAAAATTTTTAACTCTAGAAGAACTCCCGATAGCATCAATTTAAAAATTGAAGAGGAGCTAAGGAAACATTCCAATGCCCAGTTCATCGACTTCAATTCAATGGAATCAAAAAGTTTTCAAAAAAGCTTACGGCAAGCTGCTTTAAAATTTGTTACTCCCGATAGTGTAAATCTGACATTTGAGTCACTATCAACACCCGGAAAGACTTACTTGATTCAGATAGAAACTCCTTCCTATAGAAGAATTTTTGGTTCAAGAAAAATTAGAGAGTCAATGAACAAACTTGTCCAATCAAAACAAGTCGGTGTTGTGAGTTTGGTCAAAAAGAAAGGTGGGATTAATGTTTCTAAAATTGAGAATCCATCAGAATACATTGAGCCTCTGGCAGAAGTTGAAAAGTTAGCTTATTCAATTATTAATTTCATCAACATTCAAAAATGAAAATAGCCCATTTGATATCAAGCAAGGTTTTTGCAGGAATTGAGCAGCATGTTTATGAACTGGCATCAAAGATGGCAGACATATCAGAACAGGTAATTATTTGTGATGCAGATATTCATGAACAAATGAAAGATGTGCAAACAGTTTCCTTGAACATGGGATCTAGATATTCTCCACTTAATACCTATAAATTAATCAAATACCTACAAGAAAACAATATATCTATCTTGCACTGTCATGGAGCAAAAGCTAGCACCATTGGAAAAGGGATTAGACACTTCAGCAAGGTCAAGATAGTTGCAACTATTCATGGACACAAAAAAAATAATAAAGCATTCACAAACATGGATGCTGTGATTGGCGTCAATAGGAGCCTGATAAAGGAAATCTCAAATGGTAAGTACATACCAAATTGGTACAATCCCTCTCATTCAGGCCAAGCATCAACTCGCAATGGTCCAATTATCGCAGTGGGAAGACTAGAGCCAGTCAAAGGTTTCGATCTGCTTATAAAGAGTTGGGTGAATATAAATCAAGCCCTAGAAATTATTGGCTCTGGCCCGGAGGAAGAATATTTGCTTAAACTCATCTCCACTCTTGACCTAGAAAAAAAAATTAGCATTATTACAGACTGTGACTACAACTCTATAGAAGAAAAATACAAAAATGCTAGTGGACTTATAATATCAAGCCTTAGAGAGGGAGGCCCAAGAGTCCTTTTGGAGGCAATCAATCATGAAATTCCAGTAGTCGGTTCAAGAGTTGGCATAATGGAAGATTTGATAGTCAATGAACTTCTTTCAGAACCTAATGATCAAGAAAGTTTACAATCTCTTCTTGAAGAGATGGTTCCTATGTTGCCTCAAATGAATTTAGAAGCAGTGAAGATGGCGTTAGTGGAAGGCTATTCAATTACAAATGCTGCAGAAAAAATAAAAGATATTTACACTGATTTGCTTAATGCAAGCTTATAAATATTAAGAGTTGAACTTACCAAATGCTCCTTTGTAAATTGTTCAGGAAGAGATTGAGGTGGAACTTGAGCTAAGATTTCATCAATTTTTTTTGCTAGCATCTCAATATTTCCATATTCAACCAAGCCAAAACCATTGATCGATTCAATTGATTCTTTTACCCCACCCCTATTCCAACCCATAACGTGAGTGCCACATGCAGCAGCTTCAATAATGGTTCTACCAAATGGTTCAGGTTTTGATGATAAGTTAAAAACTATATCTGAAACTTTATATATTTCTGCAATATCAGATCGTGCTCCGCAAAAAGTAAGATGATCTGAAAGATTCTTTTTTTTAATTAGTTTTTCTAAAGATGCAAAGTAATTCATTTTATTTTGTGCCACTGGTCCTGGGATAATGCCGTGAAATTTTGCTGTATCTAAATGATCAAATAGGTTGATAAAAGCTTCAATTCCCTTCCAACTGGTAATTCTGCCAGGTAAGGTTAGAATGATTTTATCTTTAGTTTGGGGGAATTCTTTGTACCATAAATCTTTCCATGCATCAGATAGGGGATTGATATTAAACTCCTCAAGGTCACATCCTCTATAAATTAAATGTAAGTTTTTTGAATCAACGGTGTAGTTTTGATGTATGTAATTTTGTACAGTTTTTGAAATAGCAATGATCTCATCTGCATATGACATGGATTTGCTGTAAAAAGGTTTGCTGTATAAACCGTGAAATGTTGAGACAACTATTGGCTTTTTACCCTTAAGTTTCCGTAATGCGTAATAATTTATCCAAGCAGGAAATCTTGAGCGAACATGAACTATATCTGGTTGAAATTCGGCGTATATATTTCTTAAATTTTTAATTTGAGATAACGCTTTAAGATTCTTCTTAGCTATAGGAAGGTTGAAATGTTTAGCTCCGTGCTGATCCAAAAGACTTACCAAGCTTCCACCATTTGAGATCACAGCAGACTCATGACCTAATTTACTTAGATGTTGAGATAAATCTATCGTGCCGCGCTCAACTCCTCCAATTTTTAGCTCAGGAAGAAGTTGTATGACTTTCATGAATTATTCGTAGCGCAGTGCAACGGCTGGATCTAATTGTGCTGCCTTTCTAGCTGGCCAAATCCCAAAAAATAATCCAACGCATGCAGAGAAAGCAACAGAACCAAATATTGCTGAAAAAGGAATGGTAAAACTCCAATCCTGGAAAATAGTAATTATAAAATATAATGCCGAGCCAAAAATAACACCAACCACTCCGCCAATAATGCACAAAGCTACAGCTTCAATAATAAACTGTAAGAGTATTGCTTGCTGAGACGCGCCCAAGGCTTTTCTAAGACCTATTTCTCTTGTTCGCTCTGTCACTGACACTAGCATTATGTTCATTACACCAATACCGCCGACCAATAAACTTATTCCAGCAATTCCAATGATTAGCGTAGAAAAAATAGCTGTAGCCTGTTTGCGCAAGTCCGTGAACTGCGACCAATCATTTATGCGGAAATTATTTTCTTCACCTGGACCTATATCGTGCTCTCTTCTTAACACTCTTTCTATGGAAATCATGGCTTCTTCAGGAGAATATGTATTGGGAACTTCAACACGAATAGAATCAACTCTGTCCCTGCCAAAGACTCTATCAGATGCAGTAAGCAAAGGTATGTAGATAATGTCATCTGGATTAGACCAACCGCTTGCACCTTCAGACTTAAAGGCACCAATGATCTTAAAAGTAACTCCGCCAAGATCAACTTCTTTACCAATCAAGGCCTTAGAAGAAGTTTTAAGCTCAGTCCCAACTCCTGAGCCCAGAACAGCTACTCGTTTTCTTGCTAAATCATCTCTTGATGAAAAGAACTCACCAGCTTCAATTTCATATCCTTGAATGCTTAAATAGTTCTCTCTGGCTCCAATAACAGAAATGCTAATACTCTCGTTTTTATACTTCAGAGTTTTACTGCCTCTAATTTCAGGAGAAACTCTCCAATTAATTTCTTGATCTTTGATTAGAGCATCTGCGTCTGAAATAGAGAGTGGAGATGAATTAATTTTTTGCTTTCCTCGACCCCTTGAAGGATAAACAGATATTGTTCTTGCAGAAACATTGGTGATTGAATCATCAATTGCTTTTTGGGCACTAGATCCAATCCCAACCATGGCGATTACAGATGCTGTACCTATAACTATTGCTATGGTCGTCAAAAGAGATCTTAATAAATTGGCCCTTATGGAATCCAAGGCAGTAGAAATTGATTCTTGAATAATCATGCTCTAGCCAAAATTACTCTTAACACGCTCTGAAAACTTTTGCTGATACTTGATTAAGCCCTCACTGGGGAGAACATAAACAAGTTCAGTTTTTTGAATGCCTTCCCTTATTTCAACGTAATTTAAATCAGTTTTTCCAACTTTAACCCAAATCGGCTTTGCCCCACTTTTTGTTTTTTTTAAAACAATGTAAGCATCAAAATTCTCACCCTCAACTCTTTTTGACAAGAAAGCATTTAAATCAGTCTTATTAATACCCAATAATCCAGCTGCAGAAGTAATGTCTTTACGAGTTCTCAAGGAGCCAGCGGGTAATGCAATAGCAACCTCTTCATTGAGAATCTCAATTTCCACGTCAGTATTCATACCAATTAAAAGCAGATTATCCTTGTTTTCTATATCTATGAGTACTGGAAAAGTTGTTACATTTTGATCAATTTTAGACATTGGTTCGATTTTTGAAACAACCCCTAAAAATTTCTTGTCTCTATATGCTGACACTTTTAAGGTAACTTCTTGACCGATACTTATTTTACCAATGTCTATTTCGTCGATAAGAGCTCTTACCCTAACCTTATTCAGATCAGCCATTTCCATTAATAAAGTGCCTCCACCAACAGCAGAAGTTGGGGATGTTATCACCTGTCCTACTTCTGCAGGTCTACTTATAACAGTACCTGCAATTGGAGATCTAACACTTGTATCATCAAGGGCAATCCGAGCATTCTCCAAAAACACCTGAGCCCTGACTTGCTGCGCTCTTGCTGAAGAAAAGGCTTCTTGAGCGTCCTCAAAAGACTTATCAGATATATTTCCCTCACTATGCAATGTACTTGAACGCTCAAATTGGTTCTGAGCATTTGTTAATCGAACTTTTGCAACCTCAAGATCTGCATTAGCTTGAGACAAAGTGTTTGTCGGTGTTCTTTGATCTATTCTTGCTAGGACTACACCTTCATCCACATAGTCTCCAATTTCGGCCCCTAAAAATAAAATCTGACCAGAAGCTTTAGATTTTATTTCAATAGAGGAAATAGCTTCAATGGTTCCCGAGGCTTCAACAGTAAGTTCAAGTTGCTGAGTTTCTGCTTCTTTTAAAGTATAAAATTTAAACTCCTCTTCCTTCTTGCCACCACAACCAATTATCAACAAAAGTGGAATGGAGAAGCCAAGCATTCTTATCATTGAGTCATTCATAATTCTTCCTTTTGTATATCTGATTCTATCAAACCATCTTTAATAAATATTGTTCTTTGAGCCTCAGCTGCAACTTCATTTTCATGAGTAATTAGAATGATAGTTTGTCCTTGATTATTAAGATTATGAAAGAGCTCCATTACATCATGTCCTGTTTGACTGTCTAAGTTTCCTGTAGGCTCATCGGCAAATATAATAGATGGGTTGTTTACTAAAGCTCTAGCTATGGCAACTCTTTGCTGCTGGCCTCCTGAAAGCTCAGATGGCTGGTGATCAATCCTTGATGAGAGGCCAACTTGGGAAAGAACTTCTTTTGCTCTAATAATTTGATCAGATTTTTCTACTCCTGCGTATTTTAGGGGAAGCATTACATTATCTAGGGCGCTGTTGCGGGCTAATAAATGAAAATTTTGAAATACAAAACCAATCTCCTTGTTCCGAATGCCTGCCAGCTCATCTCCATCAAGCGTACTAACTTCTTGATTATTAAGATGATATGTTCCTCCTGTTGGGCTATCAAGGCATCCTATGATATTCATTAATGTTGATTTACCAGATCCTGATGGGCCCATAATTGCAATAAATTCACCTTTATCAATTCCAAAACTTACGCCCCTTAAAGCTTCTACAGTTTGTGTCCCCAACAAATAGTGTTTAGTTATATCTTTTACCTCAATAACACTCATATTTTTTTACACAGAAATACAGGGATCTCTCTCGCAGTATTACTTTGATAGGTCTCATAGTCTGGATAAAATGAACAAATCAGTGGCCACAACTCATCTTTTTTTTCTTTAGAAACTTCCTCTGCAAAATATTTTTCAGTTCCATCGGTGGTTGATATTCTAAGATTTGGATTGGCTTTTACGTTGAAATACCAGCTCGGATTTTTGGGCATACCTCCCAAAGAAGCAACAAGGATAGGCATTCCATCTTGATGAACATAAATTAAAGGTATATTTCTAATTTTTTGTGTTTTTGCTCCCTTGGTTTGAACAACCATAATGGGGAAACCTCCAGGCCATTTATTCCAAAGTTTACCTTTGCTTAATAAAAAAATGGACGCTTGAAATTTAGCAAAATATTTTATGATACGTTTTGCAGTGTTGGCTTGCTTTGGTGAGTACTTTTCAGAGGTCATGGAATTTTATAGTATCTAGAGATTATTAAAAATGTCAAGTTTACTTGACATTGAAATTATTCAAATGCAGCTATATTTGTTTGATGATTTCCAAGTATTAAAGCATGGATGTCATGGGTTCCCTCATAGGTATTTACTGCCTCTAGATTCATGGAATGTCTCACAACGTGGTATTCGTCAATAACTCCATTTCCTCCATGCATGTCTCTGGCAATTCTTGCAACTTCCAGAGCTTTTCCACAATTATTTCGCTTAATTAGTGAAATCATCTCGGGGATCATTTGCTTCTCATCTATTAGCCTCCCAACTCTCAGAGCTGCCTGCAGCCCAAGAGTAATTTCAGTTTGCATATCAGCTAGTTTTTTTTGAACAAGTTGTTTTGCTGCAAGAGGCGAACCAAATTGAGTTCTATCTAAGGTATATTGTCGTGCCGCATGCCAACAAAACTCTGCTGCACCCATTGCGCCCCATGCAATACCGTACCTAGCCATATTCAAGCATGAAAAAGGACCTCTAAAGCTTTGCGCCAATGGCAAAACATGGTCATCGGGAATAAATACATCTGACATAAAAATCTGGCCAGTAATTGAAGCTCTTAAAGCGAACTTTCCTTGAAGCACCTTCGTATCTAAACCTTTAGAACCTTTTCTAGCTATAAATCCTCGAAGGACTCCTTGTTCATCTTTTGCCCAAATTATAAAGACATCGGCAACTGGAGCGTTTGTAATCCATGTTTTGGAACCATTAAGGTTATAACCACCATCAACTTTTTTGGCATTAGACGACATACTGCCAGGATCAGAGCCAGCGTCAGGTTCAGTAAGACCGAAACATCCTATTAGATCTCCCTTTGCCATTTGAGGCAATAATTCGTCTTTCTGTGCCTCGGAACCGAATTGATATATAGCAAACATTGCCAATGAGGATTGAACGCTAAAAGCAGAACGATAGCTTGAATCAATTTTTTCTATCTCACGAGTAATTAATCCGTAAGAGACATAACCAACTCCTGCACAGCCGTAACCCTGAATTGAAGCACCCAGAATACCAAGCTCTCCCATTTCTTTAT